>CAMFFO010000001.1 GCA_945949735.1 uncultured Clostridia bacterium
CGCAATGAACACTAGAACCTGAATCTAGCGAGTCTACCAATTCCACCACTCGCCCGTCTCTTGTCTCCCGTCGGGGATTAACCCGACCGCTTGAATATACTACCACGCGAAGCGATATTTGTCAACAGTTTTTTGAATTTTTCTCAATCCTTATAGTAAAGCATACAGTGACAGTAGCCTTTGTAGCCGGGGTCTGCAATCTGATCACGGAATTCCTTACAGATGCATTTATTATCCTCGGTATGCTCCAGTCTGCAGGGACAGTATCCCCCGGTTCTTTTCAGCCCTTCCCGGATCGTTTTGACCATTTCCTGATCCTCATTCAGTCGGACAGCCATCGCTATTTCCTCCTTTTTGAAAAATCCATCCACCCACTTGGGTGGATGGATTGGCGGAGAGTGTGAGATTCGAACTCACGGTGCGTTGCCGCATCACCAGTTTTCAAGACTGGCTCCTTAAACCACTCGGACAACTCTCCCTGTGGGGTAAACTATACCATTTGCGTGAAAAAAAGTCAAGTGAATTGCGCCTGTGCTTCTCTTCCTTGCAGTAAAATTGACGTTTTTAGACTTGACAAAGGCATTTCCCTATGCTAGAATACTTTGGCAATCGAGTGAATACGACTTTTATTCGGAGTGATACCCAAGAGGCCGAAGGGGCTCCCCTGCTAAGGGAGTAGGCGTCTAAAAAGCGCGCGAGGGTTCAAATCCCTCTCACTCCGCCAGAAAAGAAACAACCTTTGTCTGCGGGACAAAGGTTGTTTCTTTTCAACGAAAGAATCCCACAATGAGCGGTGTTGTCATGAACGAAAGCAAAATCCAGGTAATCATTCTAAATGAGGGCTCTGACCTGTGGAAACAGGTAATACGCTTTGCTGAAAACTGGGGTTTATTCCTTCCCTTGTCTGGAAGATAGAAAGAAATATTGCGCTTGATTTTTTGAGGAAATCCACTACAATAGAACGCATATCCTGTTTATCAAAATCGCAGTCAGAAAGGGACGGAATTTATGAACCAGATTTACATACCCCAGGGCTACCGGCCGACGCTGGACGCCTATGACACCCAGCGGGCCATCGCCTATATCAAGACCACCTTTCAGGAGGAATTCTCTTCAGCGCTTAATCTCAAACGGGTTTCCGCCCCTTTGTTTGTAACGGATAACTCTGGTCTGAACGATAATTTGAACGGCTATGAGCGCCCTGTCAGCTTTGATATTCCCGCCGTGGGCGCGGATGCCCAGGTTGTCCACTCCCTTGCAAAATGGAAACGGCTTGCACTGAAGCGTTACCATTTTTCCATAGGCAACGGACTGTATACGGACATGAACGCCATCCGCAGGGATGAGCAGCTGGATAATGTCCATTCCATCTACGTGGATCAGTGGGACTGGGAGAAGATCATTACCCGGGAAAACCGGAATCTGGATTATCTGAAACTGATTGTCCAGGCTATCGTACGCGCCATCTGCGATACAAACGACCGGCTGCACGTCCGTTTCCCTCAGCTTCGGGCAGAGCTTTCCCGTGAGGTATCCTTCATCACTTCCCAGGAACTGGAGGACCTTTACCCTGATCTCACCCCATCCCAGCGGGAGAAGGAATATGTACAGGAGCACAGAACAGCCTGCATTATGCAGATCGGCGAAAAACTTCGTTCCGGAAAACCTCATGACGGCCGGGCCCCTGACTATGACGATTGGGATCTGAATTGTGATATCTTTTTCTGGGATGCCGTTTTGGACAGAGCTCTGGAAATCTCCTCCATGGGAATCCGCGTGGATGCGCAGTCCCTGGATCGCCAGCTCCGGGAGTCGGGTCATGACGAACGTCGGGAGCTTCCCTTCCACAAAATGCTTCTGAATGACGAGCTTCCCCTGACCATCGGGGGAGGCATCGGCCAATCCCGGCTTGCCATGCTGATGATGGGCTGTGCGCATATCGGTGAAGTTCAGTCCAGCATCTGGGACCAGCAAACCGTGGATGCCTGTCGGAAAGCCGGAATTCCCCTTCTGTAAATACTTCTCCTTTCTTCCGCCTCGGAAGAAAGGAGATCTTTTTTTTATTGATTTGAACGGTTTCCTGTGGTAAAATCTGCGTAAGGAGGGATGCCGATATGAGCACAGAACCCAAAGTGATCGAATACAAATGTCCCTGCTGCGGAGCGGGGCTATTGTTCCGCGGCGATTCCCAGCAGTTAACCTGTGAATACTGCGATAATTCCTTTGATCTGGAAACCGTCCGGGCGTTTAATGCAAGTGAAAGTCAGGAAACATTCGAGGAATTCCAGTGGGATCAGGAGCCCTCGGAGCGGTGGAGTGACGCAGAAGAATCCCGCCTGAATGTATTCATATGTCCCTCCTGCGGAGGAGAGATTATGACAGAGGAAACCACCGCGGCCTCCTTCTGCCCCTATTGTGACAATCCCACTATCATGCCCGGCAGACTTTCCGGAGGGCTGAAGCCGGATGCTATCATCCCCTTCCGGATGTCCAAAGAGGATGCCAAGGAAGCGTTCCGGAAGCTCTGCAAGGGAAAGCCTCTTTTACCCGGTATGTTCACAAAAGAGCAGCGGATCGAGAAGATTACAGGAATCTATGTCCCCTTCTGGCTGTATGATTGCTGCGGTAATTTCGACGGAAATTACAATGCGACTCGTATCCATACCTGGGCGGACGCCAATTATAACTACACAAGAACGGAGCACTTTCTCCTGAAACGCGGTGCCCGGGCAGACTTTCAGGGGATTCCCATGGACGGTTCCAGTAAGATGGATAATACCCTTATGGAGTCCATTGAACCCTTCGACTACTCCCAGCTTCAGAATTTTGATATGGCATTTCTGTCCGGCTATCTGGCAGACAAATATGACGTTCCCTCGGATCAGGGCAAACAGCGGGTAAAAGAGCGGGTAGAAAACGCCTTTGACGCCCAGCTGCAGTCCTCTTTTCTTGGGTATTCCACGGTTGTCCCCAGCTCCTGTCAGTTGAAAATTGACCACAGCAAGGCACGTTACGCGCTGATGCCAGTATGGATTCTCAATACCCGCTATCGTGGGAAGCTCTATACATTCGCGATGAACGGACAAACTGGCAGGATGACCGGTTCCTTCCCCATCAGCCCCCAGAAATGCGCGATATGGTTCGGGGGGATTTTCGCAGGTGTCACCCTACTGGCAACCCTGGTTCAGATGGTATTCCGTTGAGAAGGGAGTGTGGAAACTATGAAGCGAATTACAGTGGTCTTTCTTCTTATCGTACTTGTTCTCTGCCTCCCACTGAATGCCAGTGCGGCTGGTTCTCCCCTTGTCGTGGATGATGCCGGACTGCTCACAAGCTCCCAGGTGCAGGAGCTCAATGCCCTTGCGGAGCGTATTTCCTCCGAATACCGGATGGACGTGGTTGTTCTTACAGTCAACTCTCTTGGGGGAAAATCCGCTCAGTCCTTTGCGGATGACTATTATGACAGCCATGATTACGGCTATGACGGACTGATCCTGGTTCTTGCCATTCAGGACCGGGAATGGTACATCAGTACCTGCGGCACCGCCATTGATGCCTTCACCGACTATGGCCTGGAGCAAATTGGAGATATTATTGTCCCCTATTTCTCCTCCGGCGATTATTATCAGGGATTCTCTGCCTTTTTGAAAGAGAGCAGCAGATATATGAAGTCCTATGCCCTGGGGCAGCCGATTGATGTTCCCGGAAGAGGCTTTGGATCCATTCTCCTTGTCTCCGCCTTCATTGGTCTGGTTTGCGCCGGTGTTGCCGTCGGCATCATGTGCGGGAATATGAATACCAAGCGCAGACAATATGATGCCGAAGAATATGTGAAGAACGGCAGCTTTTCTATTCCGGTGCGTCAGGATATTTTTCTATACAGTAATGTGACCAAAACCCGCCGCCCGGAAAACAACAGCGCCGGAAAGGGCGGCAGCAGCGTCCATACCAGCTCCAGCGGCAGGAGCCACGGCGGCCGGGGCGGAAAGTTTTGATGCGGATGTTTGTCTCAGCCAGTCGACTTGAGAAAACCGGGACTGACTTCGAAAGCCCAGGAGCGGGGCGCGGCGAATAGCCGCACCCCGCTCCTGAAATGTTACGCAATTATCTGTCAAGAACGTCTGTCTGTAAGGCTCTCTGCCAAAGCTGCCATAAAGTCATGATCCTCAAAAGTGTCCAGCCTGCTGACGGCAAAGCGAGTATATTTCTGTACCAAAGCCTCGCATTGCTCCAGGCCATAGAGCCGGACAAAGGTGTTCTTTTCGGAGTCCGTTCCGACACCCTTCCCCATTTCCTCCTGGGAGCCGATGACATCCAGCATATCGTCCCGGATCTGGAAGGCCAGTCCCAACGCGCCGGCGAACATTCCGGCGGCCTGCACCTGCTCCTCGCTCCCTCCGGCGGAAATGACACCCAGCACACAGGCGGCGTTGATCAGCGCCCCGGTTTTCCGGGTCTGGATGTCGGTGACCTCCTGTTCCGAGAGGATTCGGTCCTGACTCAGGATATCCAGCGCCTGTCCCCCCACCATACCAAGGGAACCGGCGCACTGGGCAAGGACACTGATGGCGTATCCCATCTGCTCCGGGTTGGGAAGCTGCGCAAAGGATGCTACGGAAAACGCATCTGTCAGCAGAGCGTCTCCGGCCAGAATTGCCATCCCCTCCCCAAAAACCTTATGATTCGTCGGCTGCCCCCGGCGAAGATCATCATTGTCCATTGCGGGCAGATCGTCGTGGATCAGGCTGTAGGTGTGAATCATCTCCACCGCTGCAGCAAAGGGGGCGGCTTTTTTCCAGTCTCCTCCGGCCATGCGGCAGAATTCGAAGGCGAATATGGGGCGAAGCCGCTTCCCGCCCGCAAAAAGGCTGTACTCCATAGCATCCAGCAGGGGCTTCTGGGGCATATCATGGAACTGCCCGTAGAAATCCTTGAGATAGGTTTCCAGATACTGCCTGTACTCCATGCAACGCTGTTCAAGGTTCATCCTCAAATACCTCCTCAACAGGACTGCCATCAGCAGCCGTCATGATTTTATTCACCTGAAGCTGGGCATCATCCAATAGCTTCCCGCAGCTGCGAACCAACTCCGTACCCTCCTGAAAGAGCTTCAGGGACTCCTCAAGGGGTACATCTCCCCGCTCCATGGCCCGGACAATCTGCTCCAGGCGCACCATGGATTCTTCAAATGTCTTATTCTTCTGATTCATGGTTTGCGTTCCTCCCGTTCCATGACTGTTGCCGATATTCTGCCGTCGCTTAGGGATACTGATATCCGCTGCCCCAGCTCTACCTGAGAAACGGACCGAAGAAGCGTCCCATCCTCCGTCTGCGCCATGGAGTAACCCCGTGTCAGCACCTTCAGGGGACTCATGGCGTCCAGCTTGGAGATATTGGCGATATACCGCTGCTTGTTCCTTGCCAGGGAGGCGTTCTGGGCGGAAATCATTCGATTCCGCAGCAGCTGCAGATTCTTCCTCCGCTGCTCCAGGTATCCGGTAGGGGATTTCAGGGATTGGCTTTCAGAGAGAACTTTCAAATGCTGTCTGGATGCCTTGATCTGGCGGCCAAGGGCGTTGGCCATAACATTGGAAAAGCTGTCCAGTGTCTGACGAAGGGCCTGCTGATCCGGAACCGCCAGCTCAGCTGCGTTGGAGGGAGTTGCCGCCCTCAGATCGGCCACGAAATCGGAAATGGTCACATCCGGCTCATGGCCAACGGCGCTGATCACCGGGATCGCCGACTCATAAATCGCGTATGCAACCCGCTCGTCATTGAACGCCCACAGGTCCTCAATGGATCCGCCGCCACGGCCGACGATCAGAAGGTCCGCCAGCTTGTAGTGGTTGGCATACCGGATCGCTGCCGCGATCTCTCCCGGCGCCTCCGCGCCCTGCACCCGAACCGGCAGTAGCCGGACATTGGTCAGCGGGTATCGCTTTCGCAGAATCCGGAGCATATCATGCACCGCCGCACCGGCAGAGCTGGTGATAATTCCGATGGTTCCCGGGTATTGGGGAAGCGGCTTTTTATGTGACGGGTCAAACAATCCTTCCTTGGCCAACTTTCCTTTCAGTTGCTCAAAAGCGGCATACAGGTCCCCAATTCCATCCATGGCAAGAGCGGTGCAGGAAAGTTGGTACACACCGTCCCTGGGATACACGGATACCTTACCCATTGCGATGATTCTCATCCCGTTTTCCGGACGGAAACGAAGTCTCTGGGCGCTGCTTTTGAACATCACGCATTTCAGAGCGGCGCCTTCGTCCTTCAGCGTGAAGTAATGGTGTCCCGATGGGTAGAGCTTATAATTGCTGATCTCTCCCCGGACGGCAATACCGCTGAGGAATGGGTCCGCATCCATTCGGCTTCGAATGTATTCATTTAACTGGGTAATGGTAAGAACCTGCCGGGCCATTTCATCCCTCCTGCATTCTATGGGCCAATACCGCAACGCCCATGGCATTATCAGTGGAAAACTGAGGCTCTGCGAAAACAGGATGCAACGGTTCCAGCGCTTCTCTCAGCATAGAGTTGGAGGCTACGCCTCCGGAGAAAACCACGCGCAGCCCGGGATAAGCCTGCAGCGCCTGCTCCGTCGCCTGATATACCGCTCCAGCCACACAGCGAAGGGTGAACGCCGCAGTTTCCGCATCTTCCCCGTGGGCTGAATGATATTGCTGGACTTTGTTTTGAATTCCGGAGAAAGAGAACTGCCCACCGCTGCATTTCACACGGAAGAAGTCTCTTCGCACCGCACCCTTGCTCAGGGAATCCAGATTTTTTCCCGCGGGGAAAGGCAGCCCCAGAAGCTGCCCGGTGCGATCAATCAGCTGACCTGCGGAAATATCAGTCGTACCACCAATGCGGGTACAGCGGACATTTCTTCCATCCGGTTCCACCAGCAGAAGCTCGGTGGTTCCCCCCGAAAGGTGCCAGGCAAGATGTGGCTGGTCCATGAGCTCCATAGCTCCCGCGCTCCACAGGGAAGCCGCAACGTGCCCCTGCTGGTGGGAGACCTCCACAAGAGGAACCCCCAACGCGTCCGAGAGTATTACCGCATGGGAGTACCCCACCAGGAAGCAGGGCATATAGCTGCCCTCCACCGCCCGCGGACGGGTACTCACGCCTACTGCCCGGATTTCCTCCCGGGGAAAATCGGAAAACAGCCTGCCGGAAAGCTCCGGCAGGCTTTTGATATGGGCAAATACCGCATCGGACTGACGCAGTCCCAACTCTCCCTGCTTTACAGGAAGCAGTCTGGAGCAATTCCTGCCTTCGGAGCCGTTAAACAAGGCAACCGAGGTGGTATAATTGCTGGTGTCAATACCCAGTACACTCATTCCGCTTCCTCAGTCCGGGAGGCCTCCAGGGCGCGGGCAAAACTGCCCAAAATGCCATTGACAAAGGCACCGGTATCGTCACCGTCATATTTCTTCGCAAGTCTGACCGCTTCAGAGATCGCCACGCCGGTGGGAACATCCTGCACATAAAGGATCTCATAGATTGCGAGCTGAAGCACACAGCGGGTCAGTCTGGAAATACGGGAAACGTCCCAGCCGATGGAGTACTTCTGAATCTCGCCATTCAAATCCTCCGTGCGGTTGGCGACCCCGGAAACAACACTGTCAATGTAGCGCAGCTGCTGCCTACTGGGCCTGTCCGAATATACGTCATTTTCCTCGGAGAGCTTGCTGTAGTACTCCTTATCCAGACGGGTGGAAACCACCTGTTCCGGCTCCTCGCCGGTGAACTCACGTCCGTAGATCAAATGTACCGCCAGTTCTCTGGCATTTCCTCTCGTCATACTTCCAACCCTTACTGGCGGACGATCCCGCACACATTCACGTTGACCGCCGTAACCTTGACCCCGGTCATGGATTCCACAGCGGCAACAACTGCACTCTGCACGGCGCCGGCAACTTCCACCACGCTATGGTCGTACTTGATGACCACATTGCAGCTGATGGTCAGGGAATTATCCTCGGCAATGAGAATCTTCATTCCTTTGCCCCAGTTTTTACCGATGAGGTCGGCGATATCCGCACCGGGCTTGGAGCTAAGAGACGCGACTCCCTCCACCTCCACCAAAGCGTGCTCAACGATACTGGCAACCACATCCTCAGAAATCATCACATTGCCATTTTCCTGGATCTGTGTGATGTATTGTTTAAATTCAGCCATAGCGAAACCTCCTAAATCGTTGTCCTGCCGCAATGCATGACATACTTTCGTTTATTGTACCACAAATCCAGGAAAATACAACTGTTTTCTGTTCAGCGGAAAGAATAAACTCCGCTGCCGCCTACTGTACCTCCACAACCCGAATCGCGTCCAGGGTATACTCGGACTGGGACATAATAATATCCGCAATCACAGCAACATCCGCCTGCTGCAAGCCTCCCTCAGGAGCCGCGACCGCAACGGAAATCCCTTCCGGGGACATATACGCTACGCAGTCCGTATATCCCTTTGCAATGATCAGGCTCTCTATCTGGGCCTCACTAAGAGCAGTCTGCACAATGTCCTCTAAATCCATGGCGGATTCAGCAGCCTTCCCGGAATCACTGTAGGCCATCGCCTCCTGCAGGAGATTCACCGCACTGTCCCGTGCCTGCTGCCGCGACAGCCGAACGGCAGCGAAATAATCGGAAGCTGTGGTGAGCGGGTCCTCCCCTGCCGCAATGGCCGCCATATCTCCGCCGAGCACCAGGGAATCATCGGACATTACCTTTTCAGTATCCAGCGTGTCTGTCAGATTCGTGGCAAGGTTTTCCTCCGTATACATCCAGTTCAGATAGATTCCGGCACACACCGTTACCAGAACTGCTGCAGCGACCAGGTTTTTCTTCCATACTTTCATAATATTACCTCCACTCATTTCATTTTCAATACGGAAATCCTGTCAGATGACAAACCGGTAGCGTTGGACACCGCTTCGATCAGAGCAAGCCGGACAGCCGCACTGTCGGCCCCCTGGCAAAGGATCACAGCCCCCTGGTATGTGGGAGGAAGAATTTGCTGAATCAGTCCAGATTCGGCCCGCCCAGAGTCCGAGAGGATCACTGTATCCGTTCTTTTTGAATTTTGGGAACTCTCTTCTCCGTCTGTCTGGTAGACTACCCGCTCCCCTGCTGCCTCTGTCAGCAAAACCCGAACCTTGCCCGCCCCTTGAACCATGGTGAGAATCTGTTCCAACTGCTCCTGAAGGCTCACTGCTGCCACTGTCTCCGCAACCGGAGCTTCTGTATCCCGCTCCTCCCTTTCGTTGCTTTGGGGCAGCAGCATCAAAACGATCCCGAGGAAAAGCACCAGAATCACATAACGGTATTCCTTCAGCCAAAGCCGAAGCTTTTCCCGCAGCGTCACCCAGTCCATATCTGATTCTCCTTTGCAATCCCCAAATCTTTTTCCAGAATGATTTCCATCCGCCCGCGCTCCAGCTCAGAGGCCTGACCTGTGAGCCGCACGCTTTTCGGAATGGGGATTTCATCGCCGCTCACAAAAACCTCTGCCTCCAGGGATAATCCCTGCTCAGCGGCTTTGTCCAAGATATATGCCTCGGTCTGTTCCTTTATGATTTGCGCAATAGAATTTCTGGCGAACCGCTCCCCTTCCTGTGCCGCGTCTGATGCTTCCTCGTAATCCAGTCCAAAGTCCTCCGGCAAGATTTTTAAATTCAGCCTCCCGATAGGGCTCAGGAAGGTAAACGCCAGGAAAAATCCGCACAGCAGCTTCACCAGTGACTGCACGGCCCCTTTATTCAGCGTTGCTGTCAGCATACCGCAGATAATAGCGGCAGTGGTGACGGAAACAACATATTGCCGAAGCCCCTCCATTATGACACCCCCCTGAGAAAACAGACCGTACTGATGAGCAGCAGCAGGCACACAGAGCCCGTCATAGCAAGCAGCAGGCCCATTGCTGTGGAGAAATCCCCGATCAATTCTGTCATGGCTTTTGACCCAAAAACAGCGCACATGGCACCTGTCGCCTTTAGGAGCAGAAAATGGCAGCCAATTTTGATAAATGGATCCAGGAAAATTGCCAGGATTGCGAAAAACCCATACAGTCCCACGGCATTTTTCGCCATCGCCACACTTGCCAGAACGGACTCGGAAGCATCGGACAGGATTCCCCCAACCACGGGAACAACTGAAGTAATTGCTGCCTTGGCTACCTTTGCCGCAGCGGTATCCGTTGTTCCTGTGATGATTCCGGTCAAACCCATGTATGTAGTAAACACCGTCAGGACTGTTTTCAGGAACCAACTGATTCCGTCCCTCATCAGGTTCCGGAACTTCTTCAGCATATCCTGCCCGGTGGCTCCGGAGGCAACTGCCAGTGCCAGGAACAGGTAAATCATAGGCAGCAGCAGCTTTGACAGAACGGAGCCAATCAGGGAAATAATTCCCATTGTCGCGGCGTACAGTGCGGCGGAGGTCCCCACCGCTCCCTGTGCGGCAAGCGCGGCAGTCATCACAGGAATCAGGAGTTTGCCGTACTGAACCATTTCCACGATAGTATCGGATCCGAGGCGAATCATGGAATTTGTACTGAACAGAAGGGTTGCTGCGACAGAAGCGGTCCCGGCAATATCACAGACCGTTTTTTGCGTCCCTGAAAAGGACTGAACTACGGATGTAATCATAACTGCCGCGATAACCGCCAGACACACCCGGGATGCCTCGTACAAATCCGGACGGATCAAGGGAATCACATCCTGCAGTATCATTGCCAGCCCCTCGCCAAGGGTATTTGCCTTTGGCATGAGGGCTTTTCCGGATTCAAGCACCTCCGGTGCTGTAAATCCTTCGGCAATTGCCGAGGTCAGCATTGGTGGCAGAATTGCTGCAATGGTTGTCATCATAACTCTCCCAGTATTGTTTGAACCAGGTCCAGCAGCGAACGGAACACCGGGATGGACAGCCATAAAACCACAACGGAACCGATCAATTGAATCATTTTTCCCAAACCCGTATTACCACTGTCGCTGCATATCACAGCCGCGATTTCAGATAATAGACCAATCCCTACTGCTTTCAGTAAAATCCCCAGCATATCGCCGCGCAGATTGCCCAAGCTCTCAAGTTCTCCCAGAAATCGAAGCACCGGGCCGAGGAACCCTACGGTAAATCCAGCAATCAGGACACACCCCGCAATTGAAAGAAGAACGGAGATATCCTTATCCTGCTTTCCCAAGACTGCGCTCAGGATCGCGGTCAGCAGGGAGACCGCGACAGCCTTCCAGAACAGTTCCATCAGAAATTGAACAGGGATTTTACCAGATCGAACAGTTCCGCAATTTGGGGAGCAAGCATCATCAGTACGACCACAAGGCCCGCAAGGCTTGTCAGTGTCGCCTGCTCATCCCGTCCGGAACGGGTCAGAACCTGGTTGAGTATGGAAACAATAATTCCGATGGCCGCAATCTTAAATACCAGATCGATCTCCATAGTCAAATAAACAGAATGACCAACGCCGCGCCGGTGCAAAGCCCCAGGGTTTGGTAGCAGCGCAGACGTTCATTTCGGTTACGCGCCAGCGCTTCCAGCTCTCCAAAGCATTTCCGGCGGACAGCTTCAAGTCCCTTCACCTGCCCGGGCAGATCAAACCTGCCGAGAGATTCGCCCAACTCAGACAGGATCAGCCGAAGCTCTCTGGAGGATATGGAAAACCGCGTAATGACGGAACGCATACAGCTTGCGGCATCGGGCATTACCCTCAGCTCCAGCTCCCGGGAGAGAGAAAGGAAAATCCTATGAAGCATTCCGTTTGTATCCGTTGACGCCATACGGCAAAGCTCGGGAAGCGGCGTGAGATGGTATTGCAGCTCGCATTCCATCCGTTCCAGCGCTCTGACCAGGTCCGACAGCGCACGTTCTTTTTGACGGTGCCTTGCCGCAAGCGAGAATCCATATCCCCCGCATCCGGCCACAATCAGAATCGCTCCAAGCCACCTGAATTCCATGTGTGAATCCTTTCCGTCCCGTAAGACTTGTCCGAATGCAGAATCAGCAAATAATCAAAAACATGGTTGTCCAGCAGGGCTTTGTAAATGGGACGAACCCGGAACTCATCCAGGGAGCCTGCATGAGCCGTTGCCAAAAGTCTGACACCGCACCCCTGGGCCTGGAGAAGCGAACGGCAATCCTCTTCTGCGGTAATCTCATCCACGGCAATCCATTCCGGTCCCATGGTTCGCAGTACCATTTCCACGCCTCCGGCCTTAGGTACTCCAGTCAGAACGTCCATTCGGTCACCCCTGACGAATCCGGAGGGGAATATTTCTCCACGCTCATCCACCACCGCTACGGTGGATTTTTCGGAAATCTGGCGGGCAATGTCCCTTAAAAGCGTTGTTTTTCCCCGCCCCGGCGCCCCAAGAATCAGCATAGACCCCCTCAGCCCGGCTGCACTGCTCCCAATTCCCGGGAAGTCCCGTGCGACCCGGATGCACAGGCTGGTAACCTTCCGGATTCCGGTTATCTCCTTGTTTTTCAGGACTGCCTCCCCGCACAGGCCGATCCTGTGTCCTCCGGACACAGTCAGAAATCCCTGGGCAATCGTAGCAGCCGCCCATGGGGAATACCGGCTGGCTGCATTCACACAATAGCTCAAGTCTTCCGAAGAAACCTGCCGCCCGAGCCTTTGAACTGAATCACAGGAAACCAATTCCGGGGGAGCGTCAAGCCGAAGCCGAAGCTCCTGTAGCGAGCTTCTCCCCAAAGCATCCACATCCGTTATCATCCACCTGGGAAGGATGTCCAGAAGTTCCTTCCATGCACATCTCATTTGCATCACTCCTGCCAAAGCCTATGCACCCGGATACCGTTTCATCACCCGGGCACATAAAAAGCATACGCTCCAAAGCCCATGTACGTACCGAAACGATGGGTTTCTGTCCGTTCCGTCAATTGATCGATATGATTATCTGTCCTGCCCTGCAATGCGACAAATTGTTGTTTAGCGACTTTGCATTCAAGTTTCCTATCATTTCGAACCAGTCCACAGAATGGTTCGCGCACCGGCTCGTAGTAATAGCGTCAAGGTTTTGAAGATGAGCCGCACCGGTCATTCTTGATCCGGATGAGCGAAGAAATATACCGCCGTGACTGTCATTGGATTACAAGGTGCAGATAATAAAAACCCTAAGGCAACACCGCTTAGGTGGGGACAGCGGGCTTCGGCGGATCTTTTGCCCCAATCGTGCAGTACAAAAAATGGGAAATACATCCAGTATTCCCACATTTTTCATACTTTCGCTCGGGTCAAAACACCGGCCGAATCTCCTTGCCCCATTATGCGGCGCTGCCCTAACATAAAATTTTGGGCAGCCCAAAGGGCTGCCCAAAACGTAGTTCAAGATTCCTATCAATGTACAAATTTATGCTTGACGACTGTGACAATGCGGTAGATTGCGGGAGAAAGAACCAGATTCACCAGGAATTCAACCAGGAAATTTACGCCGGCACAGCCGATTACCAGAAATACCACTACGGAATCGGCGCCAAAGGCTGCCAGATTAGCCTCCAGAGTGCCGCGGACCAGCGTCAGACCGCCCAGGATAAACAACCCCGTGTTGAGAACCGGAGCTGATGCGGCAGCAGCGACAGAGGCCAAGAAGGGACTGATCTTTTCGAGCAGCTTGTACAGCATTCCTGCGCCCCATCCGGCAGCAGCACCTTTTCCGAGGCAAATTATGCTGGTAAAAACAGGGTGCGCCTGGAACAGCAGATTGGTAAAAGCGTCCTGACCGGTAATGCCGTAGATCAAAACCACCAGGCCAAAGGCAAAGCCGAGGAAAGCACCGGCGGCGGGCCCCAGGATTATGGCGCCAACAACAATGGGTACCAGGACGACACTGAACGAGGTCGCGCCGACCCTGATGCTTCCCATGAAGCACTGCAGGACAACGACAACCGCCAGCAAAATTGCCAGCTGTACCATGCGTGAGATGTTTTTGTTTTTCACATAAATTCCTCCTTGCTGTCCCTCCGGATCATCGGATGGGATGCATAAATCTATCTACAGCGGCACGGGCCGCTACAGATCAGTCCAGTTCCTCCGGCACTGAGCCGAAGTCCTCCCCCAAATCATCAAAACCCATTTGCATACCTTGTCCGGAGCGCATGGCCTGCCACTGCTCTTTGGTAAGCAGGATAGCCCGGGGCTTGCTTCCCTGGAAGGGGCCCACGATGCCCTTTTCCTCCATCTCGTCCACGATTCGCGCTGCACGGGCATATCCCAGCTTCAGCCGCCTTTGGAGCATAGAAACAGACGCCTGTCCGGTTTCCAGGATGACATCCACCGCGGCGGGAAGCATCTCGTCCCCTTCCAGTTCATCGGCGTTGGGTTCCGGGTCGGGAGTTCCAGGCTTGGTTTTTCCGGTTTGTTGAGCTTTCCGTTCGATTTCCTCCAGTACTTCTTCGTTATATTCGCAGACATAGTTTTCCTTAACATAGCTGGCGACAGCTTCCACCTCCCCATCGGTCACAAAGCAGCCCTGGACGCGCAGGGGCTTCCCGCTTCCGATCGGAGCGTAAAGCATATCGCCCTTGCCCACCAGCTTCTCGGCACCCTGCGTGTCCAGAATGATCCTGGATTCCATGGCGGAGGCAACGCTGAAAGCAATCCGGGAGGGAATATTCGCCTTCATCAGGCCGGTAATCACGTCAGCGGACGGACGCTGGGTGGCAATGATCAGGTGCATACCGGCTGCACGGCCCATCTGCGCAATGCGGCAGATGGAGTCCTCCACTTCCTTAGCGGCAACCAGCATCAGATCGGCCAGCTCATCAATAATGATGACGACCTGAGGAAGTTTCTGTCCGTCCTCAGCGGTCACGATGCTGTTGTAGGATTCCAGATCCCGGACACCAGCATCGGACATGAGCTTATAACGGCGCAGCATCTCTGTTACCGCCCACTGCAGAGAGCCCGCCGCCTTTTTGGGGTCGGTGACCACCGGAATCAGCAGGTGCGGAATTCCGTTGTAAATGCCCAACTCCACCATTTTAGGATCCACCATGATCAGCTTGACATCTTCCGGTGAGGCTTTGTAAAGCAGGCTGATTATGATGGAATTCATGCACACAGACTTGCCGGAGCCGGTGGTACCCGCAATCAGCATATGGGGCATTTTGGCAATGTTGCCTACAATGCAGCTTCCGCCGATGTCCTTTCCGACGGCAAAGGAGGACTTTGAGCGGGACTGCGTAAAAGCGGCTGAATCGATTACCTCTCTCAGGGTAACCGTTGTGACCGTCCGGTTCGGAACCTCAATTCCCACAATAGAGATCTTCCCCGGAACGGCAGCGATGCGAACGCCGGAGGCGCCAAGGCTCAGGGCAATATCATCCGCACAGCTTGTCAGTTTATTCAATCGGACGCCTTTATCCAGTTCAACCTCATATCGTGTAACGCTTGGGCCCCTTGTTACATTAATAATGTGGGCGTCAATTTTAAAACTCGCCAATGTTTCGTTAAGACGGCGGGAGTTCTCCCGCATCTCATCCGTCCCGTCCGCGGCGCCGCGAAGGGGGTTTTTTAACAAGTCAATGGGCGGGAAACAGTAAGCAGCCTTCTTTGAGCCCTGTGCCTGCGCGATCTCTTCTGCCACCTGGGCAGCGGACTCGGCGGCATCCCGGGAGGTAACTTTCCCTGGCTTTTGCTCCGGCTCCTTTGCCGCAGAGGGCTTCCTGGACTTTGTTTCCTGGGGAGAATCCTCCTTTTTCTGGGGGGATTCAATTATCGGATTGACAAAGGAAGGAACATCAATCTCCAGCTCCGGCATTTTCTTGGGGATGTTTTCGAACTTGACAGCTGGGGCCGGGGCAATCTCGGGCTGAGGAGCGGTCTGCCGAGGTTCCGTGTCATGAACATACTCCGAAGCCGCACCCACAGGAGAACAGATATCCAGTTCCATCTGGCTCATGACCCCTTCTGCCCTTCCGGGGGAGGATACTTGTCCAGCAGAGGCGGGGAGTTTTTCCTGCTTGGGAGCCGCTTCCGGATTCATTTCCTGCTGCTCCATGGCAGCTGCCAGC
This sequence comes from uncultured Clostridia bacterium, assembly GCA_945949735.1. Taxonomy (GTDB): domain Bacteria; phylum Bacillota; class Clostridia; order Oscillospirales; family Oscillospiraceae; genus Faecousia. The sequence goes on from CAMFFO010000001.1 coordinate 16,050, forward strand.
CTCTGGCGTTTCTGCCGTTTATGCTCAATCTGTTTGGTGGCAATGTGATTTACCACCACAGCGGCAGGCTCCACATATTCCCGCTGCTCATCCTCGTCCAAGTCCTCCCTGGGGCGATTGGCAATTGCGCGGATAATGCTGGGAATGGTGATCTGCATGGCGCCGAGAAGGGAGATAACAGCGGCCACCCCGCAGAGAATATAGGACATCACATTTCCGCAGGCCCAACGCAGCAGCATGGCAAAGCCTCCGCACAACACGCCTCCGGTGATTCCCTCGCCTCCGCCGAGATAAAGATCCTTTACAACCGCGAAGCCCCCAGCCAAAGGCTGATTCTGAACCGCCAGATGATAAATGCTGCCGCACAGGAAAACAAATACCAGCACACATATGCTGCGCATGGTTATATCTGTTCTCCTTCCGAATGTATGGATTATAAAAAGATATAAAAGGGCGGGAATGGAGAAATAAAACCCAGCCTGCCCGATCATCCCCAGAAGGAAGGACTGGATCGCCCGAAGCAGAATACCGTCCGGATTGATGCTGATCACCAGGAAAAGCACAAACAGCGCAGCGCTCACCAATGCGGCAATAATATTGAAGGAAGCCTGTTCCTTCCGGGACTGCGCTTGGCTCTTTTTTGTGGAGGCGGCAGTTTTCTTAGAGGATGCTTTCTTCCGGGCATCCGTCACGGCGCGATCCGCCCGGCTTTGTTGATTCTTTTGTGCCATCATACCCTCCTCATGCTAAGAGATTCATAATAAAGGTGAACATCGCCAACCCCCAGCAGTAATAGGCGAAACAGGAATAGCCGATGTTCGCGGCAAGTCCGCGCATTACCTTAATTCCAATTGTTGCGGCGCCGAATGCGGCTGCCGCAGCCAATATGTAGCTCACGAGGATTCCAAAACTGATTCCCCCGAGGCCTGCGGAAACCAGGCCGAGAAAATCAAAGATCACAAATCCGAAGTAAACGGCAATGTCCATCATCAGGGTCATGTTCAGTGCGTAGGTTCGATCCATTCCGCACACAGAGCCCACGGAAATCGCAGTACCGACACCGGAAAGACCAGGGATCACGGAAACAGCCCCGCCCAATCCCATCAGAAATCCTTCTATCCGGGAAAGCGTGCGGGAATCCCTGTTGCTTCCAGGAAGAAACTGAGGAACATAGAGTACCAGTCCGTTCAGGAACAGAAGCAAGGCAATCACAAGCATACTGTTTACGAGAGATGACAGCTTCTGATAAAAGAAAAAGATAATCACGACAGGCACCAGCATGGTTCTGAGCATCCGGAAATCCATCAAGCTCTTGGTATCCAGGGGCCTTTTGCGGCGAGCCTTTGGAATCCGGGCCAGGCGTCTGGCCCGGAGAATCCGGACAATATTGGTCTGACTGCCCACATAGAGGGCCGCAAGAACGCCCAGATCAATCAGGAGCCTGAGCAGCTCCGGCTCATGATTCTCCCCCAAGAGCTTTAAAAGCAGCAGCCTGTGGGCCTGGGATGAGACCGGCAGAATATCCGCAGCTCCGGAAATCAGGCCATAGATCATAGTCATAAACCAGTTCATGTCCATTCCTGTCTGCCCCCTCTCCAAAGTTTTACATCATATGATACCACATTTCTCATAGAATTTCCAGTGCGGAAACAGAAAATTATTGCATCTGTCCTGATTGCTTTTTGATCATTCTGTGGAGAGCCGCCAATGCGTCGCTCAGCCCACCCAATTTGTCAATCAGCCCGGAGGCAACCGCTTCTTTTCCATAGAGGATCGTCCCAACATCCGTGGCGATCTCTCCGGTGGCCATCATATAATGCTCAAAATCTCCTCTGCTGATTTTTGAATTCTCCGTAACAAAATCCGCGATTTGCTCCTGGATCCTTTGAAAGTAGCGAAAGGTTTGCGGGGCGCCTACTACCAATCCGGTCATACGGACTGGGTGTACGGTCATGCTTGCCGTCGGGGTTATGAAGGATTTTTTTGTGCAGACTGCCAGCGGAATCCCGATGGAATGTCCTCCTCCCAGAACGAGAGAAACCGTTGGCTTCTTCATACCCGCAATCATCTCCGCGATTGCCAGGCCAGCTTCAATATCTCCCCCCACGGTATTGAGGAGCAGAAGCAGCCCGTCAATGTCCTCACTTTCTTCGATTCCGGCCAGGAGCGGAAGAACGTGTTCATATTTGGTAGTTTTCACGGTGTCGGGAGCAACCTGGTGGCCCTCCACCTGTCCGATGATGGTAAGAGTATAGATATTGCCTTTGCTGGATTTTGTAACATCGGAGCCCAACTGCCTGATTTGCTCCAGCTCCTGCTGCTCCGAGTCCGGGTTTTGTTTTTTTGCCATAAGGATACCTCCTGCTTTTTTCTTAGGATATCCTGTTTTTTTCTTCAGATTCACTCTTGCGCGAAAAAAGTATTTGTCGTATAATAAGGCCGGTGATTATATGGCTGCAAAAACCAATGCCGTCCGGATTCTGGAACAGGCAGGCATTCCCTGCAGGGAAGCATTTTATGAATTCGACGAGAAGGATCTCAGCGGCATTCATGCCGCCGAAGCACTTGGGCTCCCGGCAGAACAGGTTTTCAAAACCCTGGTTGCCAGGGGGGAACGAACCGGAATCAACATATTCTGCATACCGGTCTGCTGCGAGCTGGACTTGAAAAAGGCTGCAAAAGCTGCCGGGGACAAGAATATGGAATTGGTTGCTGTAAAGGAGCTTCTTCCCCTCACAGGTTACATTCGCGGCGGCTGTAGCCCTGTGGGAATGCGGAAGCGTTATCCAACCTTCCTGGACGAAACCTGTGAGCTGTGGGACGAGATCGCTGTTTCTGCCGGAGAACGGGGCCATCAGGTGCTTCTGCCACCCCTGGCGCTGGCGGACCTGACCCATGCAACCTTGGCGGACATCATTCTATAATCAGAAAGGAACATAACTATGCACTACGAGTATAAGACAAAGGGAACCTGTTCTCAAATGATCTTTTTTGATATTGAGGACGGCAAGGTTCACAACGTACAGTTTCTCGGCGGCTGCAACGGCAATCTGAAGGGCATCGGCTCCCTGGTTGAGGGAATGAATGTGGAGGATGTTATTGCCCGGGTGGACGGCATTCGCTGCGGCATGAAGGCCACCTCCTGCCCCGATCAGTTGGCCCGCGCCCTGAGGGAAGCCTCCAACGCCTGAGTATCCTATGAATAGACAATGCCAGGTTCAGTGCCTGGCTTTGTTTTATGCGGAGATTCTGAATCATGGGCTTGTAGTAGAATTCGGAATGCGCTATAATGGCGGAAATGGAGGGAGGAAACAAAATGATTGGATTATGTGATCAATGGGAGTTTGTCCGAAACTGGGAGCCCGGATTTGCTCTTGGGGAAAGTTCAGGAGAGATGATACGGCTTCCGCACACGGCCTGTGAGATGCCCCTTCATTATGGGGATTCTCACGCCTACCAGATGGTATGCGGATACCGAAGGAAACTGATGCTCGGAAAGGAATTGGCGGGAAAAAGGCTGTTTTTGCAATTTGACGGTGCAGCGCACATTGCGAATGTGTACGTGAATGGACAAATACTTGCTACCCATCGCTGCGGGTATACTGCCTTTCGCGTTGAGATTACAAATTATGTTAACCTCGGAGAAGAAAACCTGGTGGCCGTTGAATTGGATGCTACCGAGAACAGCCAGATTCCTCCTTTCGGCTATGTCATTGACTATCTGACCTACGGTGGGCTGTACCGGGAGGTGTGGCTGGATGTACGGGAGGAAAGCTTCCTGTCCGATGTCTTTGTATTCACCCCAACGCTTTCAAGCCTGAAACTCTCTGCTGCTGTGGAAAGGCCTGATGACTGCGTCCTGGAAGCTACGGTTACGAAGGGCGGGCGAACCCTGGGCAGAGCCGTATTTGGACCGGAGGAGGAGCCGGTAATCAGCTGTCCAGGTGTAAAAAGTTGGAGCCCGGAGCATCCAATCCGCTATACCTGCCATGTCATCCTGCGCAGAGGGGAACGGATTATGGACCAGAAGGATATTTCCTTCGGTTTTCGAACTGCCGAATTCCGGGCTGATGGCTTCTACCTGAACGGAGAAAAAACCTTCCTGCGGGGCCTGAACCGACATCAATGTTACCCCTATATGGGTTACGCCGCACCGGAAAGTCTCCAGCGGGAGGACGCGCGGATCCTGAAAGAGGAGCTCAACTGCAACGCTGTGCGCACTTCCCACTATCCCCAGAGCCAGCACTTTATTGACGCGTGTGACCGCTTGGGGCTGCTGGTCTTTACGGAAATACCTGGCTGGCAGCACATAGGAGACGAGGGCTGGATTGATCAGGCGGTAGAAAATGTCCGTGACATGGTCAAACAATACCGCAACCATCCCAGTATCGTCCTCTGGGGCGTGCGAATTAACGAAAGCCAGGATAACGATGAATTTTACAGCCGGGCAAATCAGGCCGCCAGGTCCCTGGACCCCAGTCGGGCAACCTCAGGCGTCCGATACATCAAAAAAAGCCGCCTGCTGGAAGATGTATATGCATTCAACGATTTTTCCCATACCGGTGGAAATCCAGGCGTACTTCCGAAAAAACGGGTGACACCGGACGCCGGGAAGGCGCTGCTCGTCTCGGAACACACGGGACATATGTTCCCAACCAAATCCTTTGACACCTGGAGCCGCCGCCAGGAGCAGGCACTGCGCCATATGCGGGTTCTCAATGATGCCATGGCAGACGGAGAACACGCAGGCTGCTTCGGTTGGTGTATGTTCGACTACCCCACCCATAAGGATTTTGGCTCCGGAGACCGGGTTTGCTACCACGGTGTCATGGATGCCTTCCGCAACCCCAAGCTGGCCGCCTATGCCTACGCCAGCCAGGGAGACAGTCATCCGGTTTTGGCGATTGGAACCTCTATGGATATCGGGGACTATCCCGGAGGAATTGTTGGGGATATTCATGTATTCACCAATGCGGACTCCGTCTCCCTGTACAAGAATGATGACTTTGTCACCAAGCTGACGCCCGGCTCCTTTGACGCGCTGCCCCATGGCCCCATGCGGATGGAAGATACCATAGGCTGTCTCCTGGAAACAAAGGAAGGTTTCGATACGAAGAAAGCGGAACTGCTCCGTCAGTGCCTGCTTGCAATCCAGAAGAAAGGGTTGGAAGCCCTGTCCCCTGGGGACATTCTGAAAATGGGACGCGCCATGGTGAAGTACGGCCTGAAATACTCCGATGCCATGGACTTATATGGTAAATACGTCGGCAACTGGGGCGGAAGCGCTACCGTTTGGCGGCTGGAGGGAGAAAAAGACGGCAAAGTAGTCTCCACCGCGGTTTGCGGTCCCAGCGATCAGCTTCACTTGGAGGTGACCCCCAGCGCCCAGGTTCTCCGGGAAAAGGTGACCTATGATATGGCTGCCGTTCGAATCCGGGTTTTGGATGAAAACAGGAACATAGCCCCCTATGCCCAGCTTCCCATGGAACTGAGCCTGGAGGGCCCCGGTGAATTGGTGGGCCCAAGGATCGTCTGCGCAGAGGGCGGAATGACCGGAACCTACATCAAAACCATCGGGAAAGCCGGCCAGATAACCCTGACCATCACCACCGCCCAGACAGAGCCCGTTTGCCTCAGCTTTTCCGTAGAAGTGTAACTCCCAAGCCGAAAACAGCCCCCGATCCTGCAGCCACGCAGAATCGGGGGCCTCATTTTAGAGAGCGCGGATTTTATTTCAGTTTCCAGGCAAGGTCATTCAGGAACAGTTCCTTCTCCAAGCCATCCACAGTGGTATCCCTGCCTATGTGGACAAATTCAATATCCATCATACAGGCCCAATCCCTCATTTGCTCCGCGGTGACATCGTAGGAAAGCACAGTATGGTGGGCACCACCCGCAGTGATCCAGCATTCCACACCTGTGGTCAGATTCGGCTCAGCCTGCCACATGACCCGCGCCACCGGCAGATTGGGCATGGGCATAATCGGCTTGACACAGTGAATATCCTGGCAAATCACTCGCAGACGACCTCCCATGTCAATGAGGGATACCACGATGGCGTCGCCCTCCTTGCCCTCGAATACAAGACGGGCCGGATCTTTCTCATTCATACCGATTCCCAGGTGGTGGGTTTCAATTCTTGGCCTTTCTGCCGCAAGGCTGGGGCAAACCTCCAGCATATGCGCACCCAGGCTATACTCCTGACCTTCAACCAGGTGGTATGTATAGTCTTCCATGAAGCCGGAAGCACCGTTACCATTTTCGCCCATGGCCTTCAAAATCGCAGTCATGGCGGCAACCTTCCAGTCGCCTTCCCCGCCATAGCCATAGCCCTGAGCCATCAGATGCTGAGTGGCAAGTCCGGGCAGCTGTTCCATTCCGTATAGATCCTGGAAGGTATTTGTAAACGCCCTGCAGCCCTTCTCCGTCAGCATCTTTTTCATGGCAATTTCTTCCCGAGCCTGATAACGGATGGCATCCAAACGATCGGTGGCTATGTCATAATCTGCCTTGTAGGTTTCCACCAGCGCATCGATTTCCGCCTCAGACACATCTCCCATTGTCTTTACCAGATCCCCGACAGCCCAGGTATTGACCTGCCAACCCAGCTTCCGCTGAACCTCCACCTTGTCGCCCTCGGTGACCGCAACCTCCCGCATATTGTCGCCAAAGCGCATGACCTTCATTTCCCTGGATACCGCAACGCCAACGGCAGCCCTCATCCAATCTCCGATACGCCTGAGCACATCAGGATTCTTCCAATAGCCTGCGATGACCTTCCGCGGTGTCCGAAGCCGTGCCGCAAGGAAGCCATGCTCCCGGTCGCCATGGGCTGCCTGATTCAGATTCATGAAATCCATGTCAATCTGCTCGTTGGGAATCTCCTTGTTGTACTGGGTGGCAAAATGGCAGTAGGGCTTTTGAAGTTTTGCCATGCCGTTAATCCACATCTTGGAAGGGCTGAAGGTATGGCACCAGGTGATAATTCCCGCACAGGAATCATCATAGTTTGCCTCCTTGATGATCTGGGTAATCTGAGCATTGCTCATGGCTGTGACCTTATAAACCAGTGGATATGGGAGCCTTTTACTCATCTCTGCAGCCATTTCCGCAGCACGCCGGGCAACCGTTTCCAGAACCTGCTCGCCATACAAATCCTGTGAACCCACCAAAAACCAAAATTGATAGTCCATATTCTTTCCTCCTCAGAGATAATCAAGAACCGCAAAAGAAACCCCTATGCGAAATAACGCTTCGAAATCATGAACTCTTCGGCATACGGATTAATTTGCAATCGTGTTAGTTTAAAAAGTTGGACCTAGCTATCATAGTGCCCAAATTCCTGTGTTATGAAGTGGGATTTCTATCGTTCCCGATGCGTATTCGGTGCGAATTTCCGTCAAAATAACCCAACAAAATGGTGCAGGTCCAAACTTCTAAACTAACACGTTTGCAGTCCGTGTTGGCCGCCCAATCAGAAAAGTGCCAACACTATTCCAGGAAATCAAACAGCCGTCATCCACCCACGGAATGACGGCTGCTTTTCTACCGGTCAAACGGCAGCTGCCCCTTCAGTTTTCCATTTGCTCTGGCCCGGGTTTGGGCAGTCCAGCCCACGCTTCGCGGCCCGCGCGGCCACAAAGCAGCCGCACCAGCCGCACAGACCATCCGTACAGCGTCCGCAGGAACTGCAGATTGACAGCCGTCTGGAATACTCTTCATCGTCCGCCCGAAGCTCCTCCGGGAGTCCGTCTATGTAAGACTGGAGCCGCTGCGCCAGATCCTCGGTATAGAGCTGTTCCAGGAATTTACACCATGTACATTCCCGGTCAACCATCAGACTATCTGCACCTGAACGCTGACAACGGCGCCTGCGGGAACCTCACAACGGAAGCCATCTCCGGTCAGCTCCACGGTCCAAGGCTTCACTGCAACCGTATCCGGGTTGTCAAAGGTGTTGCAGGCGTGGGGATCAGCCCAAAGAATACTGGCCTGAACGGATTTCGCCTCCGCGCCAAACAGCGTTGCATCAATGGTCTGGGACGAATCAATTGAAGTATTGCAGATTGTACAGAGCACATTGCCCGATGCATCCACAGAGCTGGACTCGAAGAGATTCGGCAGCATATCCTCGCCAATGCCGACTTTTTTGCTCTCAATGAAGGAACCAAGCAGCGTAGCCTCCTGATGGCCCTTATACATATCGAACACATGGTAGGTCGGCGTGCAAACCATTTTATCCCCTTCCGTCAGAATGACAGACTGGAGAACATTGACCATCTGAGCAACTGTCGCCAGCTTCACACGGTCGGAGTGCTTGTTGAAGATGTTCAGTGTCAGTGCGGCAAGTACCGCATCGCGCATGGTATTCTGCTGGAACAGGAATGCGGGGTTGGTGCCGGGCTCAACCTTGTACCAGGCTCCCCACTCATCCACCATCAGGCCGATCTTCTTTTCAGGATCGTACTTGGACATCACATGGTCATGTCGAACCACAATGTCCTCAATCTTTGCCGCGGTTTTCAGGACATGATACCAGTCCTTGGTTTCAAATTCCGTGGCAGTACCCGCATCAAAGAACGCTTTCTTACCGGGGAAGGTGTAGTAGTGCAGGGAAACACCGTCCGCCATTGGCTTGCCGGTCATGGCATTGAAATTATACCCGCCCCGGGTCAGATCCTTCGTCAGCACGTCGGTAAAGTCATAGTCCTCAGCGTTGGGGCCGGAGGCGATCATTTTGATCTGTTCCTTCATCTTGCCGCTGAGCATATCTGAGATTCCATTGGCGTTGACATAGTTGATAAACTGAGAGGCCTGACGGAACTGGGTTGCGTAGTATTCCGGCGACATCTGTCCGCCACAGCCCCAAACCTCATTGCCAACACCGAAGGCCTCAATCTTCCACGGCTTGTCCCGGCCATTTTCCCTCCGCCATCTGGCCATGGGGGTGTCGATATCGTCGCAGATATACTCCACCCATTCCACCATCTCCTGAATGGTTCCGCTGCCCAGATTGCCGCTGAGGTAAGCGCCGCAGCCGATCTCCTCGCACATATCCATGAACTCATGGGTGCCGAAGCTGTTATCTTCCACGACACCGCCCCACATCCGGTTCGCAACGGTCTTTCGGGAAGCCTGGGGCCCTACACCGTCCTTCCAATGATAGGTGTCCGCAAAGCATCCACCGGGCCAACGCAGAATCGGAACCTTAATCTGCTTCAGTGCGTCAATAACATCCTTGCGCACGCCGTTCACATTGGGAATGGGGGAATCCTTGCCCACCCATACGCCATCGTAGATACACCGGCCCAGATGCTCGCTGAAGTGGCCGTAAATATTCTTATTAATGTGGGACTTCCGATCCAGGTAATTGATGATGTATTTTGCCATACGCTACCTTCCTTTTTCTTTTGTAGTCACTTGCAGCTCTCAAGCGGATATCTGCTTCTGGTATTCTCTGTCTGCGGCAGCACCGCGTTTTCTGTTTGCACGCATTCTGACAATATACGGCTGGTTGCCGGAGAATGCCAGCAGGAAAAACAGGACAACGCTCTTAACAATATCTCTGTAGGTTGCATCCAGTCCCATGGTAACAAGACCGTTGGACATAGTCGTCATCGTAACAACCGCAATGACAAGTCCAATTGCCACATTGCAGAAGCGCGACAGGAAAATGCCAAGAAACAGCCCCAAGAAAGCATCCATAACCGTGGTCATGGAAGAGAAGGCAGTGGGAGAGTTGACCTGGCCGTTGCTTGCCATATACAGTGCTCCCGCAATGCCCGCAAAGAAACCGCTGGTGGTGAAGCAGATCTGCTTGATCTTGTCCACATTGAGTCCCGCACGCCTGGCCAGCTCGTCATTGCCCCCAAGCGCGCGGATATTATGGCCATAGGTCGTCTTGTTGACCAGAATGTAAAATACCGCAAAGGAAACGGCAAATACAATAAAAATGTAGGGCTGCTGCGCAAGCATGGCGTATTTTACCTTGATGATGGCTCCTCCGTCGTTACCCGGGAAGAGCAGCTTTGGAAGAGCCTCATATACAAGCATCAGACCCAGTGCAATAACCAGGATGGGTACACGGAGCTTGTTGTTCAGGAAACCGGTGAAGCTTGTCAGAATAATGGCGGACAAGACAGAAAACACCAGAAGTCCAGGTATTCCGGTTCCCGTCATATTCATCAGATTACCGCCGATAATCGCGGATGCGATCACTACGGCACCGATTGAAAAATCCATCATACCCAGCGTCAGGTTAGGCATCATTGCCATAATGACGACTGCCGGGAGCACCGACTGCCGCAGGATTACAAGGACTGACCTGGACGTAAAGAGCTTCCCCCTGGTTGCGATAGCAAAGAACAGGCAAACGCAAGCGGGAAAAACAAGCGTTTTCAGTGCTCGCATCAAAAGATTCTTCATTTTCGATGGCATAGTGATCACATCCTGTTATTCATAGTTTCCGTTTCACAGGCGCAGGAAGATCACTGCGCTCTGCTCACAACATCCTGAATGGAGAAAGCCTCATTCATGGCAAGATAATCAGCAAAGGTGTATTCCGGGTTGAAGGCCTTGATCATCCGCCCAATCTCCTCCGCGGAGTAGCAGGTGGAATAGCGAACATAATCGTTGTAATCGGCATAATCGTCAGAGTTTCCAATCTCGATGAAGCTGCGGGGCACAGTAACGGAGCGATCCTCGATCAGATAGGTTCCGTCATACATATAGTTATAAAGTGCCGCGAAAGAGGCTACGATGGTTGCCTGCTGGCCGGTGCAGGAGAAAACCAGCGTTCCGCTGTCATAGAAATCCGGCGAGCTGTCGGACAGATCAAAACCGCCCAGCTTGACCTGACCCACAAGACCTTCAGTGGTAACCGCCTGGAAAATGCTCTCGTTGAGGATCGCGCACCAGATGCCGTCCATTTCGGGATAGGCAGCGGCGAAGGTTGAGATGGAATCCGCGAACTTCATAATGGAGTAATCGGTGGCAATAACCTTTCCACCCAGTTCCTCAAAGCGCTCGATGAAGTAGTCCGCACGGTTATCCATCATATCCGACATACCGCGCGTCAGACCAACAACACCGACACTGCGGCAGCCGGCATTATACATCGCCTCCGCGCCATGCCGGGCGGCGACGATATCATCCTCAGCCACAACACCGCAGAAATTGTCATAGCCGGCAAGAACCTGCATCAGATCATCGGAGAACACGCCGCAATAAACCATGTAAGGCACATTGTGCTCCGCGGCAATTTTCACAACACTCTCGGAGGCCATCTGCGTAATAATGCCGTCAACACCGGCGGTGCAGAGGCTTTCGACCATGCTGGCGAGATCCTCAGAGCCGCTGATTTCGACAAACTGGAACTCAACGTTAAACGGCTCGGCAAGGGATTCCAGATTCTTTCTCCACTGCAGATACAGTTCGTTGCCGCTGAAAGCGCCAAGAGCCGCAACCTTCTTGGGAGGAAGATCCTTGGGAATAACTGAAGTCGTCACTTCCTCAGCTCCGGCCGCGCCCTGGGTGTCCTTGGGGGGCTCGGTGGAAGCAGTGGTTCCGGAGCCTGCGGGTTCGCTGGGCGCCTTAGAGCAGCCAAACAGGGTGAATGCCATCACCAGAGTTAGCAGCAAGCAAAGTAAACGTTTCATTTTTCAATCCTCCGTTTCAAATTATATGTAGGGCGGGCAATTCCGCCATGCTACCGTATTTCCGGGTTCTCTGCTCAGACAAAATTGACCTGCTTCAAATTGGAACGATCATAAGAAACCGCAACGATCACCACAAACAGCAGGCCCTTAACCAAGCTGACATATTCACTGTCGAGCCCCACCAGGGTCAGCCCGTTGGTCAGAAACGTTATGGTCAGCACACCGATAATCATTGAACGGATTCTGGCCGCCGAGCCGCCTGCCATTGGGAAGCCGCCAAGTGCCAGAGCAATCATAATGTTGAACTCGAGTCCGTTTCCGGAAGATGCAGAAACGGTACCGCTTCTGCTCATTTGGAAACAGGCGGCAATTCCAACACAAATTCCCAGAATCAAGCTGGAAAGAAACACATTCCTTCCCAACAGAATGCCGGACTGCACCGCGGTAACGCGATTGCCTCCAATGGCTTTCTCCTCTTTACCAAGGCTGGTTTTCTCAAACAGATACCAGCTGAAGGCTACCAGTGCAACCAGAACAATGGTTTTCACAATGTTGTTGTTAAAAATTCCGAACACGTCCAACGGAACCCGAATGTTTTTTCCCAGAGCGTTGCAGCCAACCACGAGGATGCCGGTACAGGCACTGCGAACACACAGAGAAACGATAAAGGGCTGAAGATGCAGCGCATGGGACCCCATTCCAACAACCATAGAGCACGCAACACCCACCATGACCGCGGCAAGAAAGCCAACCCACAGCGGAAGCCTCAGCTGGGTAACCACGGCGATGCACGCAAGCTGCGCAACGCCACAGCTTGCGCCCACGGAAAAGTCCATTCCTCCATGAGCGAAAACAAAAGCGGCGCCAACGCCCACGATGGCAGTATTAAAGCACTGGTTAATGATATTGACCAGATTCATTGGCGACAGGAGCAAACCCTTTGTAGCAATGCTGAGAACCAGAACTGTCAGCAGCAGTCCACAGAACGGGAGCACAGCAGAGAATAAGTCTTTTCGTCTGCTTTTTTGGGTCAGCACTTCGCCAATATCCACGGATTTTGCCTGCACTGGCATAGCTTTCACACTCCCTCAAATCATATAGCGGATGATGTCTTCTTCGCTCAGATCCTCGCTGCGTCTGAACTCTGCGGTAATTTTGCCGTCCTTCATAACGAGCATCCGATCACTCATACCGATCATCTCCGGCAGCTCCTCCGAAATCAGAATAACTGATTTTCCCTTTTTCTTGATCTGCTCAAGCAGACGGTAGATTGCCGCCTTGACACCTACGTCAATTCCACGGGTAGCGCAGTCAAGGATCAGGATATCGCTGTCACAGCCCAGCCATTTTGAAAATACAACCTTCTGCTTGTTACCGCCCGAAAGCTCAGTCAGGCGCTGCTTCGGCCCACGGCACTTGATCTTCAGAACGTCAATCTGTTCCTGAGCAAGCCTTCTCTCCGATTTCGCAGAGATATAGCCAACCGCATTGCTGAGAAGGCGCATCGAGGGAAGCTCCACATTGTCCAGAATGCTGGCATTGAGGATAATGGATTCCCGATCCCGATCCTTGGACAGGTATCCCATTCCTTTTTTCACGGCAATATGGGGATTTTTGACCTGTGTGCCATCCTGGGGCAGAACCACCCGACCGGTCAGGGATTTCTCAATTCCGAACAGAACCTTTCCCAGCTCGTGCATTCCACAATCGGACAGGCCGCAAATTCCAAGGATCTCACCTTTGTGCAGCTGCAGACTCAGGTTTGTAAAGGAACCATATGTGATATGCTGGGCATCCAGCACAACTTCCTCGTCATAGCTGCATACAAAGTCGCTGCGAAAATAATGATCCTCAAACTCACGCCCAACCATGAGCCGGCGCATACTGTCCTCTGTAATGTCGCTGCCGCTCAAGGTATCAATTACCCTTCCATCGCGAAGTACAGTCACTCTGTCGCAGACGTTCATCAGCTCACCGAGATCATGGGAAATAAAAATAACCGCCTTGTCAGAGGCTCGGAAGCGTTTGATCAGATCAAAGAGGATTTTACGGCCCTTCATGGCCAGCGCTGTGGTGGTTTCATCCACGATCAGAATATCCGGATCCGCTACCATCACACGCGCCATCTCAACGATCTTTCGATCCTCGAAGTTCAGGCTCATAGTAGGGGCTGAAGCGTCAATGTCTCCCGCGCCGATATCATTCAGAATCTGCTGAGCACGGGCAGTAATTTGCTTCATATTCACGAAGCCGAATTTCGAGAACTCCTCCAGCCTGCCTGTGAAAATATTGGAAGCAACATCAATTGACCCAATCGTACCCTGCTCCTGCACAATCATGCCAACACCGCGATTCTGCGCATCGACCATGTTGCGGGGCAGATAAGGCTCCCCATTCAGCTCAAAAGAGCCGCTGTCGGCGCTCTGCACTCCCGCAATGATGCTGGAAAACGTGGATTTTCCGGAGCCGTTTTCCCCAATCAAGCCGTGAACTTCACCACGGTAAAGCAGAAAATCAACGTCAACAAGCGCCCTGGTTGGGCCAAAATTCTTATTGACCTGCATCGCGCGCAAGATTGGCTTTTTTTTCATAATATGACACCTCGCCTATTCTGCAACGGTTCCCGTGTGTGCAGCTCTTTTTCACCATTATCCTCCCGCAAATACAATTTGTCAAGACAAATATGGGCACTTCTCACAAATACAGCAATTTGCACCAATTATTCCTGTTTCTTTTGTATACTAATACATATATTTGTATTTGTTTCTTTTTTGCTTATCTAATATTTGTATGCTTTTCTTGAAAATTAGTATTGCAACTTGTCTACAGATGTGATATTCTTAAGTAAGAAGTCAGCCAATAATGCAGAAGAATTTCTCGTTTGAACACCTGCTTTTGGGGGAATGAGCATGAAAAAATACATACAACTGTATAGTCTTCTTCGCGACCAGATTTCGCAGAATACCTTCACTCCCGGTGGCCAGCTGCCTACCGAGCACGCAATCGCATCCAAGTATCAGGTCAGCCGTCAGACAGTCCGTCAGGCACTGGATCTTCTTCGCAAAGACGGTTACATCTTCAGTGTACAAGGAAGCGGTTCTTTCATCAGCCTTCCGGAAAATCGTTCCCCTTCCAGCCAACGCATCGCAGTTATCATGACCTATTTCAGCGAGTATATCTTCCCCTCCATATTGCGCGGGATCAGCGAAGCCGCCGTGGAGCACGGATATACAATCGAGATCAGTGCCACCTGCAACAGCATCTCCGCAGAAAGAGCGATTCTATCCAAAAATCTGCAGCATCCGGTGGATGGGATCATTGTCGAAGGCACAAAAGCAGCACTTCCAAATCCGAATACATCCTATTATCAGCAGCTTGCGAACCAAGGTGTTCCGGTGGTATTTATCAACAGCATCTACCCCACCCTGGAGTGCGATCGGATCATTTCCGTTGTCACTGATGATTTCAACGGCGGCTATCAGCTTGCGAAGCGGCTGATCGCGAAGGGGCATAAATCAATCGGATGCATATTCAAAAGCGATGACGCTCAGGGAATCAACCGCTTTCGCGGTGCGATATCCGCCTTTATTGACAGCGGAACAGAATTTAATGATTCCAATTTTGTCTGGTTCACAACCGAAACAAAGCAGTTGCTGTTACCTCTGCTGATTCCCAGCGGTTTTTTTCTCAACTGCTCCGCCATCATCTGCTATAATGACGAGGTTGCGGCCATGGTTTTTTCGTACCTCAAGCAAAAGCAGCACAGCATAACCGAAATCGCCAGCTTTGACCACAACATCAACAACGATCTCATACCACCGGGAATCGAGTTTCATTCTTTGAACCATCCCAAAGACAGGCTTGGGAAAACAGCGGCGCTGAAGCTGTTCAATCTGCTTGCAGATAAGCAGGCTGCCTCTGAGGTTCTATCCTGGTCGGGAGATTGACAAGGGCGTATTGCGCCTTCCACAAGGAATGGATCACCCTGCTGCAATGATTTGGCATTAGGAAAACCGCTCAATCATTGCTGAAGTGATAAAATAATGGTAGACACGAAAGTGCCTACCATTATTTTTATGCTATTATGGTATTGGAGGTGGTAATATGCCTAGAAAGTACACAATACGAAGTAAAGAGGAAAAGCTCTCTGTTGTGAAGCGAAACCTATCCGGAGAATCAGCATGCTCTTTAGCAAGAGAACTCGGTTGCGACGATAGACAAATTAGAGATTGGGTAAAACTTTACCAATCAGAAGGTGAAGCCGGCCTCGAGCCTAAGAAGAAGCCTGGCAATCCTCTTTCAAGATATGAGCGCCGGAAAGAATTGACCTACGAAGAACAATTGCAATATCAGATTGAACTACTCAAGCGTGAGTTGGTCAAGAAAGAGGCGGAGGTACTTCGCCTAAAAAAACGGAACGAACGAAAGGGGGGCGATGCCCAAAAAAGATGATTCAGGAGATGTATGCTGAAATTCAAAGACAAACGGACAAGCATTCTGTCAGTGAACTGTGCAGCATTTACGGTGTTTCCCGCAGCGGTTACTATAAGTGGCTAAAACGAGCCGGACAACTAAATCAATATGAAAAAACGCATGAGATACTGGATCAATATGTCCTGGACATCCATTCCCACCACCCAATGATGGGATATCGGCAGATCAGGGATAAACTGCGCCTTGAATTTGGTTGGATTGTCAGTGATCCTACTGTTTGGAAATCTATGAAACGGCTTGGAATACACGGTTACACCCGCCGTCGCAAAACTGCGGCTGCAGGAACGAACTTGGAACATGTGCGTTATTCCAATGTCCTAAACAGGAAATTTAAGGCTGATCGTCCCTTGGAGAAGGTTGTAACCGATGTTACATATATCAAGCATAACGGCAAGTGGTATTATCTTGCAGGCTATCTGGATCTGTTCAACAACGAGATCGTAGAATGGGAACTCAGCGACACCTTTGACAACTTCCTGGTTATGAAACCAGCTGAGCGCCTCCTGAAAAGAAAAATGAGCACCGAACACCAAGTCCTTTTGCACAGCGACCAAGGTGTCCAGTACTCATCAGCAGGTTATTGCAACCTACTTAAAAAATACAATGTAATTCAAAGTATGTCAAGAGCCGGTAACCCGCATGACAACGCAGTTATGGAAAGTTTTTGGGGAAGGTTCAAGGATACGCTGCGGAAACACTTCCGTTACTGGGAGAGCGATGACCTAAAAGCAACTATTGAACAAGCAATCTATTATTTTAACAACGAGCGGCCGGTTCGTAAACTAAAAGGAAAACCACCAGTCCTGTTTAGAACAGAACTGGTGGCATAAGAAATTTTGTGTCTACTAACTATTGACTACTTCAGGAGCTTTCACTCCGACACGACTTCCGATATAATTTTTCTCTGCACCAACGATTGGCATGGAGCTGAAATTGGGGGCCTCATTTTATTCAACTGCGGAAAGGATCCGTTTTACAAGCTGCTCCCTTCCGTCCCCTTTTTCGGCAGAGAAGGGGATGACCTCAACATTCCCGGGAAGCTCCAGATCCTGACGGATGATATCCAGGTTTGGCTGGAGTTCGCTCTTTTTCAGCTTGTCCATTTTATTGGCCACAACCACAAAGGGGCATCCGGAATCCAGAAACCATTTCGCCATGGTCACATCGTTATTCGTGGGCGGATGGCGGTAGTCCACGATCAGAACGCCCAGATCAATGCGCCCCGCCGCGAAATACTCCTCCATCAGCCGTCCCCAGCGCTCTTTTTCGCTTTGGGAAACCTTGGCGAATCCATATCCGGGCAAATCCACCAGGTAGCATTTCCGATCAATGACAAAATAGTTCACATGGACGGTTTTTCCGGGCTTATCCCCTACCCTGGCAAAATTCTTTCGTTGCAGGAGCCGGTTGATGACCGAGGATTTTCCTACATTGGACTTGCCGGCAAAGGCAATCTCCGGCAAACGGTTCTTGGGGAAATCCGCCGAAGAGGCCGCGGAGATCAGGAATTCCACATTCTGAAAATTCATAAGCTCCACCTACTGACGCAGGCCAGGCTTTCTGGCCTTGGCCCTCACTTCCTCCGGAAGGTCTGTGTAGAGTGCGGGGGAAATCTCCCCCTGGCGGTTCAGTGCGGCGTTAAGAACGGTATCCACGCTCTGGCAGCAGATAAAGTTCAGCTGCTTCCGGACGCTTTGATCGATTTCTTCCAGGTCCCGTTCATTGTCCTTGGGGATCAGGACGGTGGTAATCCCATGGCGAAGGGCCGCCATGGTTTTCTCTTTCAATCCCCCGATCCGCAGAACCCGTCCCCGAATGGAAATCTCCCCGGTCATGGCCACATCCCTTCGAACGGTGACACCTGTCAATGCGGAAACCAGCGCGGTGCATACCGTAACGCCAGCCGACGGCCCATCCTTGGGAACAGCCCCCTCCGGGAAATGAACGTGGATATCCTTTGTTTTGTAGAAGTCCACTGCAACCCCCAGCTTCTGGGCATTGGCGCGAATATAACTCATGGCTGCGTGGACAGACTCCTTCATCACATCGCCCAGGTTTCCGGTAAGCTCCAGCTTGCCGGAGCCATCCATCACATTGACTTCAACCTCCAGGGTTTCTCCTCCGACTGCAGTCCAGGCCAGCCCTGTAACCAATCCAACCTGGTCCGTACAGGGAAGCCGGTCGGGCAGATACTTCCGCACCCCAAGAAAGCCTTCCAGGTTTCCTCCGGTAACTGAAATCCGTTTCGGCGCCTCCTGAGACAGCAGCTGCATATCCGCTTTTCGGCAGATTTCTCCGAAACAGCGTTCCAGGCTCCGGACACCGGATTCCCGGGTGTAGCAGGAAATGATTTCGCGGATGGCATCCTCCGAAATCCGGAGCTGGGTCTTTTTCAGCCCGTGCTTCTCCAGCTGCTTGGGAATCAGATGATTTTTGGAGATCATCACCTTTTCCTCGTCGGTATAGGAGCCCAGCTCAATAACCTCCATCCGATCAAGCAAAGGTCTCGGAACAGTATCCAGCGTATTGGCGGTGGTGATGAACATTACATCCGACAGATCAACAGGGATTTCCAGATAATGATCCCGATAGGTGCGGTTCTGCTCTCCATCCAGAACCTCCAGCAGCGCAGCACCGGGATCTCCACGGTAGTCGGAACCCATTTTATCGATCTCATCCAGCAACAGGACAGGATTCAGGCTTCCCGCCTGGATCAGCGCGGAAACAATGCGGCCCGGCATGGCTCCCACATAGGTCTTGCGGTGTCCGCGGATATCCGCCTCGTCATGGACTCCTCCAAGGGAAATTCTCGCCAGTTTTCGGTTCAGACTCCGCGCAATGGAAAAAGCCACCGAGGTTTTTCCCACGCCGGGAGGCCCAACCAGGCAGATGATCTGCGGAGGCATGGTTGGTGCCATTTGACGAACCGCAAGGGTTTCGAGGATGCGCTCCTTGACCTTGTCCAGGCCGAAATGATCCTTGTCCAGGATCTTTCTGGCCGAGGAAACATCGATCCGTTCCTTGGTTTTCGTATTCCAGGGAAGCTCCAGGACAGTATCCAGATAATTGCGCAGCACAGCCGCCTCCGATGAGCCGAAAGGCTGCTTCTTCAACCGCTCTGTATCCTTCAGGAGTTTCTTTTCCGATTCGGAATCCAGATGAAGAGCGCGAATCTTCTGCTCGTACTCCGCGAACTCCGCTTCTTCGTCCCCTTCGCCCAACTCCTCCCGAATAACCTTCATCTGTTCCCGCAGGTAATAATCCTTCTGATTCTGGTCAATGGCGGATCGGGTCTTTTCCTGGATCTCTGACTCCAGGCGCAGCATTTCCACTTCCTGACGAAGGAGCTTCACCGCCATTTCCAGCCGCCGTGTGGGATTCAGCTGGCAGAGCATTTTCGCCTTCTCTTCGAAGTCAATTCCGGAATTCTGGGCAATGGAATCCGCCAGAAATCCGTTGTCATTGCTGGTCAGCATTCTAAGCTGAACAGTCTGGGCCGGATGCTCGGACGCATCACAGTACATCCCATACAATCCGTTGGCCTCCCGGCGGAGCGCCCTGCTATGCAGGCTGTCCGGGCTGTCCGGGCAGGCAACAGACTCCACCATTCCGCCGAGGAATGGCTCCGTCTGGGTTATCTCCGTAATTCTGCCACGGCTGACTCCGGTCACCAGCACCCGCAGATTCTCCCCCTGGGATTTCAGTACCTGCTTCACGGTAGCGACCGTACCAATGGGATACAGGTCGGAATAGCCGGGATCATCCACCATCAGGTCCTTCTGAGGAATCAGCAGGATCACCTGATCCTGCTTCATTGCAGCCTCCAAAGCCAGCACAGACTTGACGCGGCCCACATCAAAGTGCACCGTCTGCTCCGGAAAAACAGCCAAGCCCCGCAGGGCAAGAATCGGCATTTTGCCGGCATAAATCGTCTCGGTCAAGGGTATTCCCCTCCTTCTGAATAAAATGCGGAAAAAGGGAGTAGTATTCTACCCCCTTTTTATTATCTCTTTCCGCAGAGCTTTTCTCTTGGATGAGCCGGATCCCGTATCACCGTGGCCTCAGCGCCCTCAATGCATTCGGGGGTGATGATGACTTTCTTGATGGACAGGTCCGATGGAATCCGGTACATAATTCGGGTCATCACCTTCTCCATAATCGCCCGGAGACCTCGCGCGCCAATCTGGCGGTCAATGGCCTTCTGAGCGATCACCTTCATGGCTTCCGGCTGAATCTCCAGCACCACGCCGTCCATTTCCAGCAGCTTCTGGTACTGCTTGGTCAGGGCGTTCTTCGGCTCGGACAGGATCCGGATCAGGTCATCCTGGCTGAGGCTCTGCAAACAGGTAATCACCGGCATCCGTCCAACCAATTCCGGAATGATACCGAACTTCAGCAGATCATGGGGCTCCACCTGGGCAAGGAGTTTGCCCACATCCCGTTTTTTCTTGCTCTCCACCGGGGAATCAAAGCCAATGGCGGATCGATCGGTCCGGCTTTCAATGATCTTATCCAGGCCATCAAAGGCTCCGCCGCAGATAAAGAGAATGTTGGTGGTGTCCACCTGGATCATCTCCTGCTGGGGGTGCTTTCTTCCACCCTGAGGAGGCACATTGGAAACCGTGCCCTCCAGGATCTTCAGCAGTGCCTGCTGGACACCTTCGCCGGAAACGTCGCGGGTAATGGATGTATTCTCGCTTTTGCGGGCGATCTTATCCATTTCGTCGATGTAGATGATCCCTCTCTGAGCCAGCTCCACATCAAAATCCGCTGCCTGGAGCAGGCGAACAAGGATGTTTTCCACATCGTCGCCAACATAGCCTGCTTCCGTCAGGGTCGTGGCATCCGCGATGGCAAAGGGAACGTTCAAAATCTTCGCCAGGGTCTGGGCGAAGAGTGTCTTGCCGCAGCCGGTTGGGCCAATGAGGAGGATATTGCTCTTCTGGAGCTCCACATCGGAATCAGCTCCAAAATAAATGCGCTTGTAATGGTTGTATACCGCAACGGAAAGGGCGATTTTCGCCTCCTCCTGGCCGACAATGTAGTTGTCCATGAAGGATTTCATCTCTGCGGGAGTGGGCAGCTGCTCCGGCGAATGGAAGCTGCCCTTCCCTGTGTCGATTTCATCCCGCAGCAGTTCGCTGCAGGCCTGGACGCAGTCGCTGCAGATATACACCCCAGGACCGGCAATCAGCCTGGTCGCCTGGCTCTCGCGTTTTCCGCAGAAGCTGCAGCGAATGGGCTGCTCGCTATTTCTTGCCATGAACCTGGTACCGCCTTTCTACGGATTAGTGGTGCTCCAGCACCCGGTCAATAAGGCCGAACTCACGGGCTTCCTCTGCGCTCATGAAATTATCACGCTCACAGGCGGCAGTAACCTCTTCCACACTTTTTCCGGTATTTGCGGCAAGAATGCGGTTCATGCGTTCTTTGATAGTTTCCAGTCGACGCAGATGAATGGCCATATCCGTAATCTGCCCCTGTGTGCCTGCGGAAGGCTGATGGATCATAATCTCAGAGTTGGGAAGAGCCATCCGCTTCCCCTTGGCACCGGCGCTAAGGAGGAATGCACCCATAGAAGCCGCCATACCGACACAGATGGTAACCACATCGCACTTGATGTACTGCATGGTATCATAAATGGCCATTCCAGCAGTAACACTGCCGCCGGGGCTGTTAATATAGAACTGAATATCCTTGTCGGGATCCTGAGCCTCCAGGTAAAGAAGCTGCGCTACCACCAGGGACGCAGTGGTATCATTTACTTCCTCCGACAGGAAAATAATGCGGTCATTCAGCAGACGGGAGAAAATGTCATAGCTGCGCTCTCCGCGGCTGGTCTGCTCAACAACATAGGGTACTAAACTCATGGTGATGTCTCCTTTCGGGGTTTGAAACATTCTAACCATTCGGGTGGAAGGTTATTCCTCGGTTTTCTCCTGAGCCTTGGGAGCCACTGCAACGGCGTTGTCGACGATGACCTTGATCGCCTTGCGGGTGGTCAGACCGGACTTAATCTCCTCCACAGGAACCATATCCTTGACCTTCTCCAGCTCCAGCTGATAGTTGGCGGCCAGCTCCTGGTACTCTGCTTCGATCTCCTCGTCGGTGGCGGAAATGCCCTCCACCTCCACGATCTTCTCCAGGGTGACGTTGACCTTCGCCTGCTTCTCAGCGGTGGGCCGGAAGGCGTTACGCATGGTGGACACATCGCCGCCCATCATCTTGGCGTACTGATCCATGGAATAACCGCTCATCTGCAGCTGATAAGCAAAACGCTCCATCTGGTTGTCCAGCTCAGCCTCCACCAGGCCCTTGGGCATATCCACAGTGGTATTCTCGGCAGCCTTGTCGACAGCGGCCTGCTCAAAAGCGGAATCCGCCTGCTTCTGAGCTTTTTCCAGAGCCTTTGCCCGGATATCATTCTTCAGCTCCTCCAGGGTGTCAAACTCGGACACGTCCTTGGCAAACTCGTCATCCTGGGCGGGAACGTTGGTCACGGTGACCTTGTTCAGCTTCACATGGAACACAACAGCTTTTCCGGCAAGTTCCTTGTGATAATCCTCCGGGAAGGTGATATCAATATCCTTTTCCTCGCCGGCAGTCATGCCCACAATCTGCTCCTCAAAGCCGGGGACAAACTGTCCGCTGCCCAGCTTCAGGTCGAAGTTATCACCCTTTCCGCCCTCAAAGGGAACACCATTGTCGAAGCCCTCAAAGTCAATGTTGGCGGTGTCGCCCATCTCGGCGGCTCTCTCCACGGTCTCAGTGGAGGCAACATTCTCCGCCATGCGGTCCAGCTCCGACTGAACCTGCTCATCGGAAACGGAAACCTCAGCCTTCTCCACCTCCAGGCCCTTGTATTCGCCCAGAGTGACCTCGGGATAAACCTCGGTGGAAATGGTCAGGGTAACAATGTTATCCTCGCTGATCTGCATATCGTTCAGGCTGGGGCGGCCGACTGCCTTGATGCCCTGATCCACAACGGCGAACTGGTAAACCTGGGGGAAGATTTCTTCCAGGCCGTCTTCATAGAAAACGTGGGCGCCGTACATACTTTCGATCATCTTTCTGGGGGCCTTGCCCTTGCGGAAGCCGGGGATCATGATATTCTTGCGGGCCTTCATGTAAGCCTTGTTGACACCGGACTCCATCAGTTCCTTGTCAATCTCCACCACGATGGTGGTCTCGTTGCCATTTCTTTCCGTGCTCTTAACGTTCATGGTTAATAATCCTCCTAAATTGGTCCGCATAGCAAGACCATTCTATATATATTTTTATACAGCCGATATATTCTATCAAAAAAAGTCAAAAATGTCCACACTTTTCTGAAAAAACTTTTATGAAATTACGGTGTACGGCTTAAATCCAATATAGTCCGCCGAGACAAGCCGGTATTCCACCCCATCCCACAGACCTTCCATGGCCAGCCGGCAGCTTCCGCCATGGAGATGGCCGTAAAAGCACTGTCGAACATGGTATTTTTCCAGGAGCGCAAGAATTTCCGGGCATTCATACCCCTTATATCTGGGTGGATAGTGGAGGAAAACGAGCTTTGGTTTCTCCCCTGCCGCTTTCAGAGAGGCTTCCAGCCGGATCAGCTCCCTTTTGAACACCTTTTCATCGTGCTGGCCGCTGCGTTCCTCCTCAAAAAACCACCCTCTGGTTCCGCAGATTGCGTAGGGCCCGTACTCGAAGCAGTTGTTGTTCAGCAAAAACATATTCTCGAAGCCCTGCTCCATACAGTATTTCTCAAACTTTGCCGCGGTGGACCACCAATAGTCGTGATTTCCCTTGAGTATTATCTTTCGTCCCGGAATCCGGTTGATCCACGCGAAGTCCTCCCGGGAAGAAGGAAGATCCAAAGCCCAGCTCAAATCCCCAAGAAGAACGGTGGTATCCTCCGGCGTGATCCCAGCCATACCCTGGCTGAGCTTGTCCATATACCCAATCCACGCTCCTCCGAAGATATCCATTGGTTTGGGAGCACCCAGACACAGGTGCAGATCTCCAATGGCATAAAGTGCCACAAAAACGCCTCCTTACTGTTTTTGGGAAAGCCCGGCAATCTCTCCGGCGGTCATTTTCATCGCGCCCGCCACCGTATCCACGTCACACAGAGGATTTCGCTCTGCAAGCACCAGAGCGCAGCGGGTTTCCCCTGTACCGACGCGGTAGTCAAGCAATCCGGCGTGGGACAAAGCTGCGTAGGGTGAGAGCAAATAGGAATTGGTCGCATACACACTGGGAATTGTGGAGGACATTCTTTCTCCACTGACCACACTGACCCAGATCCCCTCCCTGAGCTTTCTGAGAACGGCCTCCGGCGGCGCATACACCTTCCCGATTCGGCAGGAATCCACAAAACGGAGAGCCTCCGCCTCCCCGCAGGCCGAAGAAATCAGGCGCTCCAGGCCCTCAGGCAGCGTCACATCCGCTTCAGGGGTAGCCGTTCGGAGGCTGATCCCATCCGTGCGAAGTTGTCCATGATAGATGAGATCCCATACGGCGCTGTTTTCATTGCAGCAGCAGACGATGTTTCCAATGGGAAGTCCCCAAGTCCGGGCGTACCACGCGCTCATCGGGGCGGAAAAGTCCCCGGAAACCACGGAGATATCCACAGCTGCCCCAGGGGATATTTCGCCCGATCGAACCAGTTCCCCATAAATCCCGAACAAAGCGGCAATCCGGACACCGATATCCACCCATGCGCCGGGTTGGGCGGATGGATTTCCGTCCCCTCGGATGAGGCGAAAAATACCGCGCACCATCCGCGCAAACTCCCGCCCGGAGCTGTGCCAGCACTCCCCGATCAGGATTCGATGACTCATGGGAACCAGCCGAACAGGGTGACGGCCAATGGCGTAACCCAAGTCCGTTTCATGAAGCCGGGTGTCAAAAAGCAGATTCAGTATTCTTACCATGCGTTGATTAAAGGTCAGTGCAGACAGCCCTTCTGTTTCCTCCGGGGAAAAGGGATCCAGCCGGAAAGGGATATACAATCCACCGTCAGGTCCGCGACGCTCCGTCAGAGCGCGCTGCGCAGTATAGCAGTCATGATGATTGCGCGTGGTTACATACTGCACGTTCCATCACTCCAATGGCATTATTCCAGAAGATATTCATCAACGTGTTCTCATCCACCCCGCGCTCCAACAGTTTGGCAGCCATGGCAGGATAGCTCTGAATTCCGTCAAAGCCATCAGGAAGCTGGTCGCAGCCGTCCAGATCTCCTCCCAGCGCAATGTGGTTTCCGTTGGGATCCATCTCCAGGAAATGCAGGATATGGTCACAGACAGTATCGAGATTAGGTTTCTCCCCCACGAAAGCATCGCACTGGTTAAAGCCTGCCACACCGCCGCAGCTGCAGATGGCACGGAACATATCATCCGTCAGATTCCGGCTGACGCCGCAGATGGCGCGGCTGTTGGAATGGGTCGCCACAATGGGTGCCTGGGTAATATCCATAATATCCCAGAATCCTTCATCGCTGATATGGCTGACATCGACAAGCATGCCCAAACGTTGGGCTTCCCGCACATACTCCCTGCCCAGATTGGTAAGGCCGCCGCCAGTTTTATGAGAGCCTGTCAAGGGATTCTTTTCATTCCAACCCAGGGAGGTAATCCGGAATCCGATCCGATACAGGTCCTCCAACAGCGCGGGGTCAAATCCAAAACCAGCCGTCCCTTCCAAGGTCAAAACCGCGGACATGACCCCCTCCAGGGCATTTTGACGGATATCCTCCGGTGAATAAGCAAGACGGATCAGATCGCTGTTTTTATCCAACTCCCGCTGGATGGTAGCCAACTCCCGTTCAAAGATCACAACCGGGGATACGTGGTTCCACTCCTGGAAATCCGGTGTTGTAAAACAGGTAAAGCACTGGCAGTAACCGGGAAGCTCCCTGGCCCGTTCCAGGTCAATGTGGAGCTGATTCCTGCGGAGACTTCCGGCCTGATTCATATCCTCTCCCAGGAGGGCCAGCGCGGTATCGCAGTGAAGGTCAAAAACAGGAAATTTCATTCAAACGCATCCTCCATATGGCGTATTTCCGGACGGGTCGTGGCCGTTCCTTCCGGCGCGTAGATTTCAACGACATCAAAACGCGGCTGAAGCGACGTCGGATTCTCTGCCAGATATATGGCAGCAGTGCTTCGGAGCCTGGACTGCTTGCGGGCATCCACATACTCCCCCGCCGAGGCAAAACGGGCAGATTTGCGCAGCTTCACCTCAACAAAAACAAGAAATCGCTTATTTCTGGCTATCAGATCAATTTCCCCAAAGCGGCATCGGTACCCGGAGGCCACGATCTCATACCGCTTTTTTCTCAGGAATTCCGCCGCGAGAGCCTCCCCCCAGGCTCCGGAAAGATTATTGACCCCCATAAAACTTCTTCAGGAAGGTCTGCCGGTGAATCGGGCAGGGGCCGTACAGCCGAAGCGCATCGTAATGGGCTTTGGTTCCGTAACCCTTGTGGACCTCAAAGCCGTACTGGGGATACTCCCGGGCCATTTCCAGCATCAAATCATCCCGGCTCACCTTTGCAAGGATGGATGCGGCGGCAATATTGGCGCTGAGGCTGTCACCCTTGATCACAGTTTTTACCGGGATGCCAAAATCCTTCTCCCGGTTTCCGTCAATAAGCGCCAGCTCCGGCGTGATGCAAAGCTGCGCCAGCGCACGCTCCATGGCAAGAAACGTAGCCTGGAGAATGTTGATTTCATCAATTTCTTTTTCCGAAGCAAACCCTATCCCATAGGCAAGGGCCTGACGCTGAATCTCCGGGAACAGCTCCCTTCTACGCTTGTCCGAGAGCTTTTTGCTGTCGGTAAGGCCGGGAATTTCCAGGTGTTTCGGCAGAATTACAGCAGCAGCGCATACCGGACCTGCCAAAGGGCCCCTTCCCGCCTCATCCACGCCGCAGATTGCACCAAGTCCCTGGTTAAAAAAAACATCTTCAATTTCCCACATTGTCGCGGAAGTCATTGTATCTCCTCCGGCATCTCCAAAGTAAATCTTCCCAGTTTCCCGCTGCGGAATTCATCCACCAGGACTTTTGCCATCCGTTCCGTGTGGATTTTCCCCCCAGACAGGAGAAATCCACGGTTTTTTCCGGCAATCTCAAGCAATTGGTAACCGGGTGTTCCCGGCTCTGCCTGAACTTTATACCGCTCCGACAAAGCATCGGGATAATACCGGTGAAGCAGCTCCATCAGAGCGCAGGCAAGCTCCTCCAGGTCAATGACCCCCTCCTTCACCGCGCCAGTGTAGGCCAGCTTAAGCCCCACCTCTGGGTCCTCAAATTTGGGCCAAAGAATTCCGGGCGTGTCCAGAAGCTGGAGACTCCTGTCGACGGTAACCCACTGTTTTCCCCTGGTAACACCGGGGCGGTTTTCGGCCTTCGCGCCCTTTCGCCCCGATATCTGATTGATCAGGGTGGACTTTCCTACATTGGGGATTCCTACGACCATTACCCGAATGGGTCTGCTCATTCCCCTGGCAGCATCCCGCTCCAGCTTCTGGGCACAGGCTTTCCTTGCGGCAGGGGTGAAATCGGCAATTCCCTTGCGGGTTTTGCAGTCTGTAGCAATGACAGCCATTCCCTTTTCTATAAAGTAGGCAGTCCACTGCTGCGTCGCCGCCGGATCCGCCAGATCCATCCGGTTAAGCACAAGGATTCTGGGCTTTCCGGCGCAGATGGAATCAATATCCGGATTTCGGCTGGAAACCGGAATCCGTGCGTCCACAATTTCGCAAACCGCGTCCACCTGCTTCAGGTCCGCCTCTATCTGTCGCCGGGTTTTCGTCATGTGGCCGGGATACCACTGGATATTCATCTGATCCTGATTGTCCATTATCCGATTGCTCCAATTCTGCCAAAATCTCTTGTACGAAGCCCGCCGTCGGTGCCGGGAATCATCAGGAAGATGGCCTTACCCAGAATCTCCCGCCTGTCAATCTGGCCGATATCCGGGCTGCGGCTGTCCCGTGAGTTATTCCGGTTGTCTCCCATAACGAAGTAGCAGTCCTCCTCCACGATCAGAGGGAAGCTCATCCCCTCCTGCATATTGGTGGGAGTGTTAACATAATCCTCCTGAATGGGCAGGCCGTCCACATAAACGATTCCGTTTTGAAAATCAATATCCACGATCTGTCCTTCCGTGGCGATCACCCGTTTCACAATGGGAGAACCGTTGTCGTAGCTTTGCTTGCTCACGACCACGATGTCTCCCACCTCCGGATTGGGGCAAAGCAGATTGCTCATAAGGAGCAGATAGTCCCCGTCCCAAAGGGTGGAATACATGGAATCCCCGGTGACAACAATGATCCGGAACAGCAAAAGAAACACCAAAAGAATCACAGAAACATAAATCACCAGATCATGAAGATACAAAACAAGGTTCTGTTTCCAGGTCATTTTTTGTTCCTTTTCATTGGACTCATTACGATCACTCACAGTACATCCTCCAAAGCAAATCTTTTCTTTCAAAAATTTCCTTCGTGCCATTGTAACATATCCGCAACCGGAATTCTATAACAAATTGATAATTTTCCGGAATTTCCAAATAAAAAAAGAGGGCAAAGCCCTCTTTTTTTATGAATTTCTGAGTTAGACCTTCTCCTTGACCTTTGCTGCCTTGCCAAAACGGTCACGCAGATAGTACAGCTTGGCCCGGCGAACCTTGCCCTTGCGGACAGTCTCGATCATCGCAACATTGGGAGAATGCAGGGGGAACACTTTCTCGCAGCCCACGCCGTAGGAAATCCGGCGGACAGTGATGGTCTCGCCAATGCCGCCATGCTTGCGGGCGATCACGGTGCCTTCAAACACCTGAATACGCTCACGGGAGCCTTCCTTGATGCGCACATGAACACGAACGGTATCGCCGACCCGAGCTTCGGGGACTTCCTCCTTCATGTACTGGCTGTTGAGTGCCTTAACCAAATCCATTTTCTTGTCCTCCTTAAATATTAGGCGTTCATGCGTACATCCGTCGCAGAGGACTCACCTTGATTTCAGACCGAGTTATTCTAGCACATTCTTTGGAAGAAATCAAGCATTATTTCGGAACTTTTTCCACTTTTTTGACGCCTTTTCGAGGCATTGCTGATGCTCCTTCCGGGCATCCATCATACCGTACTTCCCTTTCAGCCTGTCCAGCTTGGAAAGGAGGGGCTTGCTGAAGAGCAGCATGGTAACGCCGCAGGCAAGACCATGCTGCAGGTTATAGGTAAAGCCCGCGCCGAAAACAGCGGCGGCGTATTTCCAGGAGAGATGATTGCTTACCGTGAACAATGTGCAGCAGTCCAGCAGCGGACCAACAAACAAAACAATGGAAACAAACCCGTAAACCGCGAGAAGAACGGGATTTCGTGTTCCGGGGCGCCTGAAAAAAATCACGCCCGCCAGAAAACCGCCCAGCCCATAGGCCATCATCTGCCAGGGTGTCCAGGGACCCTGGCTGAAGAAAAAGTTACTTGCAAAGGCTCCCACTGCTCCCGTAATGAAGCCTGCCTCGGGCCCGAAAGCGATTCCCGTAATCATAATGATAGCCGTCATGGGCTTAAAATTCGGGATCATCACCACAACGCGGGAGGCCACCGCAAGCGCGCACATGACAGCCAGCGTTACCAACTCTCGGGCCTGGGGCCTTCTCGTCTCAAAAGCGAGAAAAAACGGAATCATGATTTCTATCACCATCAGGGTGCTGGTCAGGTAATACCATCTCCCGGTCAGCTTTGTACCCAGGAACAGAGTGGCCGGAATCAGCACCAGGATCAGTACAATGTTGAAAACAGTTGCTTTTCTCATCTGTCAGGAATCCTTTCATAAAAGGGGAGCGTCAAAGCCTGGCCAGAGATGTCCTCTGCTGGATTACCTCTATCCCATGAAGGATCAAGGGGAGCATAAGGAACGCTGCGTAGGATGCCAGCCCCCAGGATGGGCTGGCAATCCGAAGCTCCGGTGTAAAGGAGGCTTCGGTCCCTCCCGCGAGAAGCGTTCCCAGAAGGAATACAACCATCAGGCAAATCAGAAGGATATCCCTGAGTGCGAAGCGGTAAATCCGGAAGCTGCTGCGCTTGGCGCAGCCATATCCCCGGGCCCTCATGGAATCCGCAGTGATGATACTTCCCTCCAGCGCCCAATCCGTCAGCGCAGAGAGAATACGCATTCCCCCCAAGACCTTGCCCTTTTTGTTTTCAGACGCACCGGTCCCCTTTCCAACGGACTTTCGCGCGTCTGCAATCTGTACAGCTTTCCTTGTCAGACTTGGAATCATTCTCAGGATCATTACAAGCAGCAATGACAGGGAGGGAATCAGCCCCCCGAACAGGCAGACAAACTTATCGCTAGTCAGCACCGCGCTGTAGCACCCAAACCACAGCAGCATCACCACCAGCATTCCGGCGATGACCATGCCATAGAGCAGGGCCTCCAGCGTGTAGGGCCGTCCAAATACGTGGAACAGAGCAGTGGCCCCATAGGTATTCAAAAGCGGATTGATTCCGGACAGAAGGAAAAAAACAGGAATCAACCCGGCAATCAGGCTCCACCCCTTTTTCCCTTTCAGAAGCAGATAGTACCCTCCGGCTCCCACAGCGTCCAGCAGAAGGTATATGGGATGCTGAATCACAGCGCAGAAACCGATTGCCCCCAGGAAAAACAGGAAGTTGGTAAGTGGATGGCATTTAGAAAAAGCATCGTCTTTCATAGGAAGCCCCTATCTGTAAAAATACTCAGCACGACCAGGCAGCCATTGTCCGAAGTCGCCGGAGAGAATGACCATACCACTCTACTTTATCACATTCCGGCAACAACCGCAATCCAAATTTCAGATTCCGCAGGGGATTCCCTATTATGAGCATTGAAATTGCAGTCACCATATGATATAATAAAAATGCTGTCCGGGGAAGCAGGTGGAAAGCCTGCACGAGCCCGTCGCCGTAAGGTGTACGACCAAGGTCATTATTCTCACTTTCCGTGCCGCAGCGGATAGGACAGGTCATTGGTTTTTCCGAGAAGGCTGAGTGATGATACACCAAGTCGGAATATCCGGCAGCAAAATCCGGTTTAGCCGCGGAAGCCGGCAAAAAACCGGAAAAACAATTCAAGGAGAAATGGTATCATGAACAAAAAAACGATGAACAAAATGATGCGGCTGATCCTGTGCACTGTGCTGATTGCGGTAATGGCGCTGATGGCAGCTGGATGCGGAAGCAAATCTGCCGAGACCACGGCACCCGGCGTGTCTTTTACCTTCGTGGTCACGGATCTGGAGGGCAACGAGTCCACCTTTGACATTACTACATCCAAGGCAACTGTTGGAGAAGCATTGCTTGACGAGGGCCTGATTGTCGGCGAGGACAGTGAATACGGCCTTTATGTGACCTCCGTAAACGGGATGGCCGCCGATTGGGACAATGATCAGACCTACTGGGCATTCTACATCGACGGCGAGTATGCCACGACCGGCGTGGACGCCACCGAGGTCACGGAGGGCGCTACCTATTCCTTCGTGCTGACCAAGGGCTAATCATTCATCAGTTCCGATTTAAGCAGCTGACGGGTTTTCCCCGTCAGCTGCTTTTTTAAAACTCGATCCCCTTCCGGGCAGAGAGCCCCCGATCAAAGGGGTGCTTGACCTTCTCCATCCGGGTGACGTAGTCCGCAATCTCCAGAAGCCTGTGGGACGGATTTCTGCCGGTGAGGATCACCTCCAGGTTCCCGGGCCTTTCTTCCAGGAACCGGATTACCTCGTCCTCCGGCACAACCGCATGGTTGCAGGCGGAAACCATCTCATCCAGAACCAGAACATCCGCATTTTGGGCCATCTTACAGATTTCCCGGAAATGCTCTGTGTAATCCCTGACAGCCACAGCGCGCTCTTCCTCCGTCATTCTGGAGTAAAATCCACGAACCGTGTTCCGGTGAATCACCTGAATATTCCCGATACCCGCCAGAATTGGAATTTCCGAGGAACTTCCGTCTTTAAAAAATTGGGTAAACAAGACCCGTTTCCCGGCTCCCGCTGCACGGACAGCCAAACCCACTGCCGCAGTGGTCTTTCCCTTTCCATCCCCGCAATACAGGTGGATTTTCCCCATCATGTCATACCTCCCGGTTCAGAATCCGGTAAACAAGCTCCATATCCATACTACTGCGAACCGCGTCGGCCAGGATATCATACTGGCGCTCTTTATAAGCAGTCATATCAAAAGTGCCCAACGCCTCAGGGTCAATTCCCTTCTGCCTGCAAATTGCTGTAAGGACCGTATCCGTGATACCCGGTGCGTCGAAAATCCCATGGACATAGCTTCCGAATACATTCCCCTGGCCAGCAATGACCGGGATGCCGTCCCCGCTTCTTCCCATATGGATTTCATATCCCCGGTATTCCATTCCGTTCAGGACTTCCAGCATTCCCTCAATACCCTGTAAAACACCGGAAACCTGGGTCTGAACCTTTTCTCCCCGGAAAACCGTCTGAATGGGCAGAAGTCCCATTCCTACAACCTCCGTTGTTCCGGAGGCTTCCACCTGCTCCGGATCCAGAATCCGCTCCCCCAGCATCTGATATCCTCCGCAGATTCCGATCACCAGCGTTCCGCAGGAGGCGGACTTCAGTATTGCCGCTTCCAGCCCGCTTTGGCGCAGCCATTTCAGGTCGGAAATGGTACTCTTTGTCCCCGGAAGCAGAATCATATCCGGTCTTTGCAGGTCCCCCACGGAATCCACATACCGCAGCGACACATTTTCATATCGCTCAAAGGGGCTAAAGTCCGTGTAATTGGAAATCCTGGGCAGGCGGATCACCGCGATATCCAGAAGCTTCCGCTCCTGAGCCCGGTCAAACCGCCGGGAAAGGCTGTCCTCCTCATCCACATCCACGTTGATATAGGGAACGACTCCCGCCACCGGGACGCCGCACAGACCCTCAAGGATCTGTATGCCCGGCTCCAGAATTTTACGATCCCCCCGAAATTTATTGACGATCGTGGCCTTCACCCGGCTGCGTTCCTCCGCTTCCAGAAGCGCCACTGTCCCGTAAAGC
Source organism: uncultured Clostridia bacterium (assembly GCA_945949735.1). GTDB lineage: Bacteria > Bacillota > Clostridia > Oscillospirales > Oscillospiraceae > Faecousia. The sequence goes on from CAMFFO010000001.1 coordinate 49,258, forward strand.
TGCGCGAATACGCCGCCCCGGTCGATGTCGCCCACCAGCATCACCGGCGCGTCCACCAGCTTTGCCAGGCCCATGTTGACAATATCCTCCTGCTTGAGATTGATTTCCGCAGGACTTCCCGCTCCCTCTATGACAATGATATCATTTTCCGCTGCCAAAGAATTGTATGCATCCATTACCGCCGGGAGAAACTCTCTCTTGCGTTGATAGTATTCCATGGCGCGCATATTGCCCTGAACAGCGCCGTTCACAATCACCTGGCTCCCCACATCCGTGGTGGGTTTGAGCAAAATGGGATTCATGCGCACATCCGGTTCCAGCCCGGCAGCCTCTGCCTGCACCACCTGAGCCCGGCCCATTTCTTTTCCGTCTCTGGTAATAAAGGAATTTAATGCCATGTTCTGGCTTTTGAAGGGGGCGACCCGAAATCCGTCCTGACGGAAAACCCGGCACAGACCGGCGCACAGCAGACTTTTGCCTGCATTGGACATGGTTCCCTGGATCATGATGTTTTTTGCCATGATTATCCTCTTCCCGTAACAGAGGCCATTGCATCCATCAGAGCCTCATTTTCCTTGTGGGTACGAACGGCAACCCGGTACCATCCCGGCCCCAGTCCGTGGTAATTGTCACAGTTCCGGATTGCAATTTTTTGCCCCAGCAGCGCGGAATGAAGCCCCTCCGGGCCTTGGAACAAAAGATAATTGGCTTCCGAATCACAAACCCAGAAGCCCACTGCCTCCAGTGCCTTCTTCAGCCATGCCCGCTCTGTACGGATCAGTGCTTTGGCCTTCCTGAGAAATGCCTGTTCCTCCAGTGCGGCAACACCGGCCGCCTGGGCAGGGCCGGACACATTCCAGGGCTGAACTGTCCCGGACATCCTGTGAAGGAGCTGCGAATCCGCACAAAGACAGTATCCCAGGCGAAGTCCTGCCATCCCATAGCTTTTTGTGAAGGCTTTCAAAATGCACAGGTTGGGATGATCTTTCAGATACGGTTTCAGGCTCTCCCCACCGTCGCACAAATCCAGGAAACATTCGTCAACAAAAAGGGATACTCCCTTTTGGGAACACTTCGCCAGAATATGATTCATCAGCCCTCGGTTCATGGTTTTTCCGGTTGGGTTATTGGGATTGCAAAGGAACAGGGCATCCGGGCAGCACTCCTCAATGTGATCCAGAATTCCCCTGTCTACAGCAAATCCATTCTCCTGTCTGAGCAGATACCGCTCCACAGTGCAGCCCACCAACTCCAGACCCAGCGCATACTCCGAAAATGTGGGAGCCAGTTCCAGGGCCCTACCCGGCCTGACCGCCTGGCAGTAGGAATAAATCAGCTCCGCCGCACCGCTGCCGCAGAGAATATACTCCTCCGGGATTTCTTCATGCTTCGCGATGGCGCGTGTGAGCATTCTGCAATAGGGGTCCGGGTATCGGTGCAGCTGGGGAAGGGACGCCTGGACAGCCTTCAACACACCGGGAGGGGTGCCGAGGGGGTTTGTGTTCGCGGAGAAATCCAGGATTCCCTCCGCACCGTAAATATCCCCTCCGTGGGGGTTTTGGGTTTGATAAAGCATACACGATCCCCCTTACATCAGAATCAGGAATCGAACTCCCGCGCATAGGATCAGCGCAAGCACCGCAGTGGCATACATCAGCCGGCAGCACCGGGGAATATCCTCGTATTCAATAGAGCGAATTGGGTCCCCGATGGTTTTTTTCCGGTGCAGAACCCCGTGGTACCAGGCATCCCCAGCAAGCTGCAGACCCATCAGCCCCGCGCAGGCAGACTCGGTCTGGGCAGAGTTTGGGCTGGCGTGGTTATACCTGTCCCGCCGGAAAATCTTCACCCCGTTCCGAAAGTCCATGCCCAACAAGCCACCGGCCAGAAGCATCAGTACCCCGCTGAGTCTTGCGGGAACATAGTTCATCAGATCATCCATTCTGGCGGGGACCAAACCGATATTCTGATAAGGAGGGTCCACATATCCGAGCATGGAATCCATGGTGTTCACCGCTTTATAGAAAAATCCCAGCGGAGCTCCCCCCAGGGCAAGGAAAACAAGCGGCGCCACAACCCCATCGGAGGAATTCTCCGCAACGGTTTCCACAGCCGCCTTGGTAATGCCTGTTTCATCCAGTACGGCGGTATCTCTTCCGACAATCATGGATACCGCATGGCGGGCCTTTTCCGTATCCCCGGATCTCAGCGCCGCGTAAACCTTCATGCTTTCGTCCCGCAGCGACTTTGCGGCCAGGATCTGCCAACACATAATGCTCTCCACAGCCAGTCCCAGCCACGGGCTGGCTTTATAGCATATTCCCAGCACACCGAAAGGCAACAGGAAAGAGATACCCACAGTGAAAACCCAGACGGCCCCTCCCGCAATACGCTCTCCCCAGACTGTTTTGGGGAAAATTCTGCGAAACAGTTTTTCCAGAGCGCCGATCAGTTTCCCGATTCCTACGACAGGATGGGGAATTCCGTGAGGATCTCCCAGCAGCATATCTATTCCAAAGCCAATTATCAGCGCGGCAAATGACCACATCAGCCATTTCCTCCCTGCAGCGTAAAGATATAGACGGGATTCTGTCCCATCATCAAATGGTACGGCCCCGCCTGTTTGCCTCGTGCCGCATTCAGGCAGACAACATTTCCTTCTGCGAATCTCGGAAACGCTTCGGTGAGTTCCGCAATGGACTCCAGGGTAATGGCAGTGGCAACAATCCGAACATTGGGATTCTTCCGAAGGAGCATTTCCAGAATCTGCTTCATATTTCCGCTGCTTCCTCCAATGAAAACATGGGTGGGTGCTGGAAGCGCCTCGCAATCCCCGGGGGCCGTGCCGGAAACCACCGTAATATTCTCCACCCCGAATTTCCGGATATTCTCCTCCATCAGCTCCAAGGCATCCGCTTTTCGTTCTATGGCGTATACATGCCCCTTCTGGGCCAGCAGCGCCATCTCTATGGCAACGCTGCCGGAGCCGGCCCCGATATCCCAGCATACAGCATGCCTGGTAAGACGGAGCTTGGAGAGGCTAACACTGCGAACCTCGCTTTTCGTCATGGGAACAGCCGGATTTCTGGTAAACCGATCGTCCTCAATGCCATAGGTGACCACTGGATCTGCAAGAGGATTGTCCACCAGGACTGCGCTGAGACTCTCAAAATCCCGCTTCGCCAGTTCCCTGGCAGTGCCTACGCTGATGACTTCATCCGGGTAGCTCAGCCGCTCTCCTATGCTGACGGAAACATCTCCTAATCCCGCTTCCGTCAGTTCCTCACACAGCTTCCCGGCGCCATTCTCACCGCCGACAAGGACAAATACGCGACGGTTCTTTCGAACATCCGGAAGAATGCAGTGATCTCTCCCGTGGATGCTTACCGCAACCACATCATCATAGGATACTTTCAGCCTGGAGCACAAATACGCCAGCGAGCTGATCCCGGGGAGCACCTGTACGTCACAGTCCTCCAGCAGCGGAAGCAGTTTTTTCGCGCCGCTGTAGAAGCCGGTATCCCCGGACATAACCACTGCAAACCGGCGGTATTCCCGGTGGGAATGAATGTAGTCGGAAATAGCCTGGGGGGAAATCGCGTTATAAACTGCCTGCCCCTCCGCTTTGACCGCGGCTGTCATCCGCTGCGCACCAATCAGGCACTCCGCCTCCGATACCGCTTTTCGGGCCTCGACAGTCATGACTTCACTGCTCCCTGGGCCGATTCCGACCACATCAACCCGGGGCCTCCAATGCAGGCCAAAGCGTTGGCACAGCAAATTGACAGTTTCTGAAAAGCTCAGCCCGTCCCGCTGGGGGGGCCTTCCAATGATAACCGCCTTTGCCCCGGCTTCTCTTGCGGCCGTGATTTTCTCGTCAAATCCGCCTGCTGTTCCAGAGTCCTTTGTCACAAGAAAGGCAGCTTTGACACTTCGCAGCATTGCCTTGTTCATCTCCGCGGAAAACGGGCCCTGAATTGCCAAAATGTGGGAAGGCTTTAACCCAGCTTTCTGGCACAGCCGAAGGGAATCCTCCATGGGAAGCACCCGGGCGTACACCCGGTCGGCAAAGTCCCGAATTTCGGAGAAACCCGCCAGTTCCTTGCTGCCCGTGGTCAGGAGAATATTCCCCTGGGTGGAATTCAGATACGCAACGGCTTCCGAAACATCCGCAGCAAAAACGGCGTCCCCCGGAGCTTCACTGCCGGAGCGAAGCAGCCGCAGGTATTCAATCCGCGCCGCGTTGCAGGCTTCGGCAATATTCTCTGTTACCGCGCTGGCATAGGGGTGGGTTGCGTCCACCACCAGATCAAACCGCTCCCGCCGAAAAAGCGCCTCCATCTCCTCAGGCGTCAGGCGCTTGGCGGAAACCGTCAAATTGGGAGACGGCTTCAGCAGGGTTTCCCCGTATTCCGTTGCAACGCAGGCAGTGAGCTTTACGGATTGCCGGGACAAGTACTCCACCAGTTCCCTGCCTTCCGTGGTTCCGGCAAATACACAGATATTATACATCCCGGTATCCTCTGGGGGTCACCATATTCCCGCCAATCATCTTTGTGCTGCCGTTTCCGATAAATACCGTGCAGAACATATCCGCATCGGCGTTCCGAAGCCGCTCCAGCGTATAGAAGGCGCGGCTCTCCCCTTCCCTCCCGATATTCCGGGCAATGGCGCAGGGGCGATCCTTGGGCAGTACCTCCAGCAGAATCTCACAGGCCCGGAGAAGATGATCCGGCCTTCCCCGGCTGGCAGGATTGTACAGTACGATGGACAAATCCGCCTGGGCTGCGCAGCGCAGCCTTTTCTCGATCACTTGCCAATCCGTAAGACGGTCACTGAGGCTGATCACCGCGAAGTCATGAGTCAGCGGTGCGCCCAGCAGCGCCGCACCGCTGCAAGCTGCCGTCAGTCCGGGAATTACCTCTACCTCCGGAGCGGCTTCCTCTCCGCGAAGCTCATAAATCAGGGCGGCCATTCCATATATTCCGCTGTCCCCGGAGCAGACCATGGCCACGGTTTTTCCCTTTCGCGCTTCCTCCAGGGCCATCTGGCACCGGGCAGTCTCCCTGGTCATGGGTGTTGTAAGGAATTCCTTCCCCGGATAAGTATCCCTGACGAGGTCCACATATACATGATATCCGATAATGGTATCGCAGCTTTCCAACGCCCGGTGGGCGCGAATGGTCATATTTTCAAAATCTCCGGGGCCGATGCCCACGACAATTACCTTACCCAAATTGTACCTCCCAATGCCGCAGCGCAACCGCGACTGTTACACCGCCGATTGCCGTTTTGTGAATAATCAGGCGCTCCGCCTCCACCAAGGCTGCCCGCTCGCACACATTGTCCACACCGGTAACGGAGCTGACAAACTCCGACGCGGTGAAATTCCCCTCCACGCCCCGCAGCTGCTCCGCGCTGTAAACCGTAAAAGGCAAACAGGCATCCTTGCAGAACTCCATAAGTCCCGGTTCGTGCTCCTTCAAATCAATGGAATATACCCCGGCAGCCGCCTTTGGGTCGATTCCCTGCTCCTGGAAAACGGAATCCACAGCCCGGTAAATCGCCCCCGCCGGAATTCCCTTTCGGCATCCGATTCCCAGATTCAAAACCCTGGGCACCAGCCGGAGGGTTTTTCCAAACGGCTCTGTCTTACGATAAGTAACGGATATCCCAAGGGGGCCGGTGTCTCCGGAGATTAATCCGGAGGGGAGCGGCAAAGAGACCGGGAAATCACTGGCCAATGGAATATCCCCCTCCAGGATGGCAGCGGAAATCCGTTTGGCCGCCTCCATGCTGCTGATGGCGTATCCATTTTCGGAGGCCCAAGTATCTACCGAAAAGCGATGATTGATATCCGTGGCGGTGGTAATTACCGCTGTGGCGCCCAGCCCCCGGGCCAATTCTCTTGCCAGACGGTTTGCGCCGCCAATATGCCCACTGAGAAGCGGGATCACATACTGTCCCAGTTCATCGATGCAAAGAACCGCCGGGTCCTTCCGCTTGTCGGAAACATAGGGCGCAATCTCACGAACCGCGATTCCGCAGGCCCCCACGAAAATCAGGGCATCCGCCCGGGAAAAGTACTCCCCGTACAGGGGTTTGGAGATTGGATAAAAGCCGTCCTCCCGCAGCCGGGCAGTACAGCAGCAGGTGGAAGCTCCGGCCGGGAGCAGTCCGCTGACGCGCCTGGCAGTTTCGCAGCCCCTTCGGCTATAGGCGAATACTGCCGCGTTCACTGTGTTGCCTCCCGGAACTCCGTTCTAAAGCCCGGATGGTAGAGCATACTTCTCAGGTATTCCCCTCCCATGCACCTTCCCACAATGATCAGCGCCGTCTTAGTCAATCCATTTTCCGATACTGTCCGGTGAAGGGTTTCCACGGTGCAGCGGAAGATTTTTTCATCGGGCCAGGTGGCTTTGTACACCACAGCTACAGGCGTATCCCCGGGATATCCTCCGCTGAGCAGATCCTTCTGCAGCTGCTCCGTCAGAGAGGTGCTCAGAAATAGTACCATGGTGGCCTGATGGGCAGAGAGAGACTGGACAGATTCCCGTTCCGGAACACTGGTCCGCCCGGCAGCCCGGGTGATGATGACGGTCTGACTTACATCCGGCAGCGTGTACTCCGTCCGAAGGGATGCGGCTGCACCGCAGAAAGAACTGACCCCGGGGCACACATCATAGGCAATCCCCAGTTCCTCCAGACGGTCAAACTGTTCCCGGACTGCGCCATAGATGCTGGAATCTCCGGTATGGAGCCGGACGGTAGTCTGATGTGCCCTTTCCGCCTCTTCCATGACCGCAGTCACCTGCTCCAGGGTCATTTGGGCGCTGTTATGAATTTGGCAGCCTTCCTTGCAGTATTTCAGCAGCTCGGGATTTACAAGGGATCCTGCGTAAATCACGACGTCTGCCTGCGCAAGCAGCCGTGCTCCCCGTATCGTGATCAGGTCAACCGCGCCGCTCCCGGCGCCCACAAAATGCACCATATTTACTCCCCCGTGAATTTCTTTAATAACGTTTCCGCGTTTTCACTCTGCCCAAGGATCCCATATTCCTTGGAAAACAGAATCACGCCGGTTTCCATTTCCCCCGCAGCCCGGTGGCCCAGATGAAACGCCACCCGCCCGGTAAGCCGGGTCAGGGTTTCTTCGCGGATGCGCGCATCCGACAGAATACGGACCGCGTCGTCACAGGCAACACATTCCAGAATTCTTTTAATGGTATCCCCGCCCGCGCCGCAGGCTCCAGCGTGCGCGGCCAGGATTTCCATACGGCAATCCCCATATTTAGAGTGGGTATTCATCATCCCACCGCCGATTTTCACCAGCTTCCCAATATGCCCGATGAGCAGTGCGCCCCGAAACCCCAGTGCCTTGCAGATATCCAGGGCATCTCCGATAAAATTGGAGGTTTGCACCAGCAAGGAATCCTCCACCCCCAGGCGCTCCCGAATAAACTGGGCGCCGTAGTTCCCCGGAGTCAGGAGGGCATATTCCGCGCCGCTCTGTCTGCGCTGCCGCAGTTCCACGCGGATGGTTTCCACCAGCGCTTTCTCGCTCATGGGTTCCACGATTCCGGTGGTTCCCAAAATGGATATTCCGCCCACAATTCCCAGCCTGGGGTTGAAGGTTTTTTTCGCCAGCCGTTCCCCCTCGGGCACGGAGATCACAACTGAAAGCCCTCCGGAATAATCTGCCAGCTCCATCACCTCCCGCAGGTTCTCCTGTATCATCCTGCGGGGAACGGAGTTGATGGCAGCGTTTCCCACCTGCTGATCCAGGCCCGGCTTCGTCACTCTGCCGACGCCCGCTCCCCCGTCAATGGAGATTTCCGGTTCCCGGGTATAGGATACCGACGCGAAAATCAGCGTCCCATCCGTCACATCCGGGTCATCCCCGCTGTCCTTTCGAATGGCGCAGGATACCTGTTCAGGGGTCATGTTGATCTCCAGCACCTCCAGCTCCAAAACGATCCCTTTGGGGGTGGTGATGGCAATCTGTTCCTTGCGGTTTCCCGTCAGGAGCATCCATGCGGCAGCCTTTGCCGCGGCGGCAGCGCAGCTTCCCGTGGTATATCCCAGCCGAAGCCGCCTTCCGTCTTTTTCGATGTATTCTTCCAATGTGCTCACCGCATAATCTGATACATCAGCGCGTTGCAGATAGCAGCCGCCACATTACTGCCGCCTTTGCGCCCTCTTGCCACAATATAGTCGGCATCGGACGACAGAATCAGTTCCTTGCTTTCAACTACGTTGACAAAGCCCACAGGAACGCCGATGATGAGCGCGGGCTTCAGAATTCCGGCGTTCATCTGTTCCCAAATCGAGATTAGGGCAGTGGGTGCGTTTCCCACGGCAAAAATGCAAGGCTTTTCCAATTTTGCAGCCCGTTCCATGGACACAATTGCCCGGGTAATCCCCCGCTCCTTCGCCTCTGCGGCCACGTCCGGGTCCGACATAAAGCAGTGGGCATGGCCTCCCAGTCTGCCGAGAATGGTTTTGTTAATCCCGGATCTCGCCATCTGGGTGTCGGTCACAATATCGCATCCATTTTTCAGGGCGTCTATCCCCTTGCGGACCGCTCCGTCGGAAAAAATCAGATTTTCCACATAGTCAAAATCCGCCGTGGTGTGGATCACGCGCTTGATCACAGGCTCCTGCTCTGGGTCCAGCTTCCGATCTCCCAGCAAAGAACCAATGATCTCAAAGCTTCGCTTTTCAATATCCGCTGGATTCACATGTTCAATCATTTTTATGCTTCTCCTCTCTGCAGGCGGAATAGAAGTGAATGGCAAACTCCGGATTCGCGTAAAAGTGGATGTGGGGAAACCCCGCGTAAAGCGTCTCGGTGGCAACGGCACAGGCCCATTTTCTCCCACTATGCTTTTCCGCTGAGAAACCGTCCCCCGGCTGTGTGCAGTCCCAGTGGTGAAACTCGTGAGCCTGGATGCTGTCTCCCACCCCGCACAGAAGGTTGTCCTTCCTGGCTTTGAGGGTCACATAGCCGAATCGGGTCAATTTGCCTGTGTCGAAACAGCGCCCGGGAAGGAAGCCAACCATGGGGAAGCTTCCTATGGATTCCGTCAGGTACATAAAGCCGCCGCACTCCGCGATGCAGGGCAGCTTTTCTTCCAGAGCTTTGCGGATAGAAGCCTTCATGGATCGGTTCGCGGAAAGCTGATCCGCATACAGCTCCGGATATCCCCCGCACAAATACAAGCCGTGAATATGTTCCGGGAGCCCCATGTCCCGCAAGGGACTGAAAGGGATCAGTTCCGCGCCCATTGTTTTCAACATTTTCAGGCTGTCCTCATACCGGAAGCAAAACGCCTGGTCATTGGCATAGGCAATCCGAACAGGCTCAAACTCAGGCAAAGAAACCTCTTCGAAGCATATGGGATCTGCCCGGTTCGCAAGCTCCAGAATTGTGTCGATTTGAATGGTTTTCTCTGCCTGAAAAGCCAGCTTCCCCAGCTTCTCCTTCAGGCCAGTCACTTCGTCCGCTGTCACCAGTCCCAGATGGCGGCTTTCCAGCGTACACTCCGGCATATTCGGCAGATATCCCAAAGGAAGGACTTTTCCTGAAAAGTGTTCCTGAATGCACTTTGCCAAGGCGGGGTAGGACATTTCCGAGCATTTGTTGAGAATGATCCCTGCGATCTGATTGTCGGGCAGGAAGGAAAGGAAGCCCTGAATAACCGGAACAATGGACAACGCCGTTCCCCGGGCGTTAACGACCAGCACGACAGGGCTTCCGGTAGCTTTCGCGATTTCGTAGGAGCTTCCCTTTTCGGAGGAAATCCCAACACCGTCATAAAACCCCATAACCCCCTCCACCACACTGATATCGCATTCCCGGCCGTTTTGGGCGAGAAGATATCGCAGGGTGTTTTCCGGAAAGAAATAAAGATCCAGATTTCCGCTTTTGGCGCCAATGATCCTGCTGTGAAACATGGGATCAATGTAATCCGGCCCGCACTTAAATGCGCCTGTCCTGAGTCCCCGGTTTACAAGGGCCTGCAGGAGCGCGCAGCAAACGGTCGTTTTCCCACAGCCGCTGTTGGTTCCTGCCAGCAGGATTCTGGGTATCATCTGTTCCATGCAGTGTCCTCCTCCCGGAAAATAGGAATTCCATTCTCCCGGGCAATCCGAAGAAGGGATTCATTTGCCTGATTCAGGGAGCCGGTGGGAGTTCCGGAATGAATCACGCGTTCACATTGCACGAGAATTTTTGCGGCGGCATCCACCTGTTCCTGGGTCATGGGCTCAAAAGCCGGAGCGGTAACCACCTGGTCGCTCAGTTCCCACGCAATCTGCGCGTCAATGTCATTTTCAAACAGAATTCCTGTCGCGAAGGGAATCTGCGCCCTCTGAAGCCGCCGGTATACCTTCGCGCCGAAGCCATTGCCCGCAATCACAAATACCCGCGGCTTTCCCACCGGCTTTTTCAGCTCCACGCTTCCAAACAGCCGGTTATAGGAGCCGGTTTCCATGTTATATAGATCCTCGATGGAGTGATGTCTCAAAATCTCTTCGGGACTGCCGAAGGCGTAGATGGTATCTCCCTTCACACAGATCAGATTGTCTGAGAGCTTCAGGGCAAAATCAATTTCATGGAGGGAAAGAATCACAGTAATTCCCTTTTCCCGGGCCATCTGCCGAAGAATATCCAGCAGCTCCATTTTATACCGGATGTCCAGATATGCAGTGGGTTCGTCCAGAACAAGGACCTCCGGCTCCTGACAAATAGCCCTTGCCAGCAAAATACGCTGCCGTTGTCCATCGGACAGCGTCAGGAAATCCCGCTGGGCCAGATCCTCAGCGCCCACCCGCCTGAGAGCATCCGTAACGATCGCCCGATCCTCTGGGGTCAGTTTCCCGACCAAATTGGTGTAGGGATACCTGCCCATGGAGACAACCTCAGCGCAGGTCATCAACTCCGGGCGTACCCGGTCCGTCAAAACCACCGCAAGTTTTTTTGCCAGTTTTCTGGAAGTCTGAACGGAAATCAGGTTCCCGTCCAGGAAAACCGTTCCGTAAATCTTTGCCAGATGCCGGGTGATGGTTTTCAGAATCGTTGATTTTCCGGCTCCATTGGGACCGATCAAGGTAGTAATGGTACCTTTTTCGATACACAGGTTGATATCATGGATCAGCGGCTTCCCATCATAGCCCACTGTAAGATCCCTGGTTTCAAAATATGCCATATCAGCCCTCCTCCTGCCTGCGCCGGCGAACCATCATATAAATCACGACAGGCGCGCCAAAGGCGGAGGTGACCGTTCCGATAGCCAACTCCGTGGGTGCGAAGGCTGTTCTGGCGATCAGGTCACACAATACGCAGAAAACGCTGCCGCACAGGAAGGTGGCGGGGATGGCCAGCGCCGGTTTTGAAGATTTCAGCAGCGTCCGTGTAATATGGGGAACCGCGATGCCCAAAAAGGAAACCGGCCCGGCCAGTGCGGTCACACAGGCAGAAAGCAGACTTGACAGAAGAATCAGCGCAATCCGAAAGAGCTTGATGGCAAGGCCCATGCTCTGCGCGTACCCCTCTCCCAAAGAGTAAGCCCACATTGGCTTGCTGAGCAGCCAGGCCGCCAGCACTGTGGGCACACAAATCCACACGGCAGTCTTAACATCATCCCAACCGGCTCCACAGAAGGTGCCCATGGACCAGCTTGTCAGATTCACAATATCCTGTTCATTGGCGAAGGTAATGCAGAAATCCGTAACCGCGCTGCAGATATAGCCCACCATAATGCCAACCACGAGCAGCATGGACATATTTCTGACCTTCTGGGAGAAGAGCAGCACCAGAAGCGTGATCATCAGCGCGCCGACAAAGGCAGCCAGAACCAGTGCAAAGGAACCCGCGCCTCTGAGAAACCCAGAGAAGAAAATCATGGTCAATCCTACAACCATCTTCGCGCCGTTGGATATTCCCAGCACAAAAGGGCCGGCAATGGGATTGCGAAAAAAGCTTTGCAGCAGAAAACCGGAAACAGCCAGGGCCCCGCCGAGTATACCCGCCAGAAGGAGCCTGGGCAAACGAATGAGCAGCAGAATGTTTTCTTGTGTACTTCCCGTTCGTTTTCCAAGAACGGCGTTCCAAAGCATACGAAGAATATCCCCGGGAGGAATGGTCACCGAGCCTGTGCTGACATTCAGAACCAGTCCCAAAAGGAGCAGGCTTCCAAGCAGGAGCATCACAAGGATAAATCGTCTGTGATGGAAAGAGGATTTCTGTTTTTCTTCCGTGGAGGTCATAATCGTACCTTTCTGTCAGGTAAGCGGGAAAAGATAGTCAAACTCACCGGGAGAATCCGAGAAAATCAGATGAAACTCCCGGATCATCTGACCAAGCTGTAAGGTTTCCTGGAACATATTCTGGGAGGTACACCAAACGTTCCCGTTTTTCACCGCCTTAAAATCCTTCAGCAGAGGATTTAAGGCAAGGAGCTGGGCAAGGCTCTCCACCTCTCCGGCGATCGCGCTGTTATAGATAATATAATCCGCGTCCTTTGCGGCAGCGTAGAAGGTTTCCATTTCAATGGTGGCAGTGGAACTGGAGCTTTCCGGATCTCCCAGATTGTCAAACACATATTTTCCGCCCGCAAGTTCAATCATTTTGCTGACATAGTCCCCGGATTTCCGGGTAACTACATAGCCAGAGGAACTGATGTAAAAAAAAGCGACGGTTTTTCCGGTATTCGCCTCCTGGCGAACGGAATTGAGATAATCCGCCTGCTTCTGGAATAACGACTCCGCCTGTTCTTCCTCGTTCAGCAGGGCTGCGTATAATTTCACCCATTCGGTGCGGCCAAGAGGGTGTGTTTCCCGGCTGGACTGGTCGACCAGAACCGGAATTCCCAATTCCTCCAGTTTATCTTTCACATCGGAGGCATGGCCGATCATGGTGGACTCGATGGCAAGCGAGCAGCTGCTGCCGAGGATTCGTTCATAGTCCGGTTCGCTGTACTTTCCCGCGTAGAGGATATCCCCTCTCTCCATGGCTTCCCTGGCACGGTCAATATACCACCCCTCCGCCCGGGTTCCCGACAGGGTGATCGCGTCCAGACGGTCAAGACCGTCAAACAGGCACATTACGGAGGTGGCTGCGAGATAAATGTTCTCAATAGGCTGGCGCAGCGCAACGATATCCCTGTGAATTCCGCTGGGAACCTCCATTCCCTCGGGCACCACCAGGAACCGGCTTCCATCCCCCAATGTAATCAGTTTATACCCGTCCGCAAAATAGTCGAGAGAAAATTCATGGGCATACTGCAGTTCCATGGAGCTGACCGGCTCCCAGCCGTTGCCCAATCCGGTTGCATCGTTTTGCCCCCCGCATCCATGCAGACAGGAAAAGAGCATCACAAGGCCCAAAAAAGCTCCAATCCACCGCTTCATTCCACTGCCCCTTTCGCGGTGGAGCTGTCAATGTAGAGCCTGTACTCAATGAGGTGCGGCTGACTCATGGCAATGGTCGACGCGCTTACGGTCATTTCCGTGTTCAGAAGAACCGGTATTTCAAATACGGAATTACCCTCCATGGAAACCGGCTCATAGCGTTTCCCGTCCACGATCATGTACTCATAATAGGGACTGCTCCATACAATCCTGGCGGATGCGTTTCCGCCCTCTATGACCACCAGCGCCGGTGATTCAATGCCGGCACGTCCGGAGCCCCCGGAAAGGGACACATCCATGTAGTAGGTTCCATCGGTAAGCTCCTTCACTGCGCAGGCTGTCAGCAGTACGCACAGAAGCACAACAAATGCCGTCTTTCTCATTTTTTCACCCCAGGGTAATTACGCCATCAGGAAGAAGATCCGAGGAGAATACCAGAACCCGGTCATACCATGTTTCCTTCTTGATGCTCCATGCCGCACAGTCCAGCTCCATATTCAGCGCCTCCACCGGAATGGTAAAGACCTTTTCCCCATCCTCATTCAAGACGAAGGGGATGTACGAATCCTCCGTATCCTCCAACGCAGCCTCCGCGGTTCCCAGATAGACAAAACCATACCCCTGCCCGCTCATGGTCATGGCGGCGGTCATGGAATCGTTTTCCACTGTCAGCACGCAGTGAACGACCCGGAACATGGAGGAACTGGACTCCACGGAGATTTCATAGGCGCCATCCGCAATCTGACCGGCATAAATCACGGGAGGCTCCGTCTCCTCCGGCGCAGTCTCTTCAGGTTCTGTGGTTTCAGGAGCCTCGGTGGTTTCCGGGGCTGTGGTTTCCGCAGGTTCGGAAGGAGCAGGATTGGAAGCGCAGCCTGTCAATATCAGCAAACAGAGCAAAATCACAGCCATTTTTCTCATTTCAGATTTCTCCTTTTTATGCAAGCTTCTGCGCATACCGGTATGGTATGCGCAGAAGTGTGATAATACCCTACTTGGGTTTAGGATCAGTTGATGGTGTCGCTCAAATGATCCAGGATCATCTGACGCACACCGGAATAAGAGCCCATTCCCCTCAGGACACACTCGACCTCATAGCCTGCCTGGGTGAAGATGGTTTTCCAGGAATCCTCCTCGTCGCCTGCCATATCGTTGTTCGCGTGATCCCCTGCAACGATCATCAGCGGAAGCAGCACCACCTTGGAAGCGTCCGTTGCTTTTACAGCCTCCAGCACATCCTCCACGCTGGGCGTGGCCTCTACCGTGCCGATATAGTAGTTCCGGTAACCCGCCAAATGGAACTGAGCCTGAAGCTTTGTATAGGTTGCGTTGGCCTCATGCTCCGTGCCGTGGCCCATAAATACAACGGCGGTTCCATCGGCATTGTAAGCTTCGGTTTCCTCTGCCAGCACGGAAACCAGGGCTTCGTAGTCAGCATCCTCCACAAGCACAGGTCTGGAAATCTTCAGGCTGTCGAACTTGCCTTCGAACTTGGAAGCCTCCGCAACCATGTCGTCGTACTCATATCCGGTCATCACATGGGTGGGCTGAAGAATCACGTTTTTCACGCCCTCCTGAACCATACGCTCCAGCGCCTGGGTCACGTTTTCGATGCTGTAGCCGTCCCGCTTCTCCAGAATATTGATAATGGTCTGGGCCGTAAAAGCGCGGCGCACCTCATAGTCCGGGTAAGCGGCCCGAATATCCTGCTCGATGGCGTCAATGGTGTTTTTCCGGGTTTCATAGTAGCTTGTTCCGAAGGACACCACCAGGATCACATCCTTCTGACCTTCCATAGCGGCACGGGCGTGGGAAACCAGGAGCTCCCGGATACCGGCGTACTCTCCCATTCCCTTCAAAACACACTCCACTTCGAATCCAGCATTGGAGAAGATGGTCTTCCAGGAATCCTCTTCGTCGCCTGCCATATCATTGTTGGCATGATCCCCCGCCACAATCATCAGCGGCAGAAGAACGACCCTTTGAGCCTCCGACGCCCGAACTCCTTCCAGCACATCCTCCACTGTGGGGGTACCTTCTACGGTCCCGACAAAGTAATTACTGTATCCTGCCGCGTTCAGACGCTTTTGGAGCCGCTCATATGCGGCGTTCGCTTCATGCTCCGTACCATGACCCATGAACACAATCGCGGTTCCTTCCGTATTGTACTGGGCTGTTTCCTCCACGAGGGATGCCACCACGGCATCGTAATCCTCATCGGAAATCAGAAGCGGGTTACTGATTGTGAGGGAATCAAATTTGGAAGTATATTCGGATACTTCCTCCACGATATCGCTATACTCATAGCCCGGCATTACATGGGTGGGCTGAATCACCACATCCCGGACGCCATCAGCAACCAGCCGTTCCATGGCTTCTGTTACGTTATCGATTTCCAATCCCTCCCGCTCTTTCAGAATATCAATGATGATCTGACTGGTAAATGCTCTGCGAACCTCATATTCCGGGTACGCCGCCTGCAGATCCGCTTCTATCGCGCCGATGGTGGCATCCCTGGTCTCGTTATAGCTGGTTCCAAAGGAAACCACCAGCAAAACCGGCTTTTTTGCCTCCGTAGCAGCCGTTTCAGTCTGCTCTGCTTCGGGCTCCGGAGCCTGGGACGGTTCTGTACTCTGGTTTTGCGTATTTCCTGTCGCGCCGCAGGCGGTCATGGAAAGGAGCAGACAGATTCCCAGCACAACAGAAATGACTCTTTTCAGCATATTCATACGATACCTCCAATAATTTGAGCAGTCCAAATCGCCTCCACCCTTTCGCAGCTCATGCTTTCGGATCGTGGAGGGACAAGGGCCAGTGAGTCTATTTTCAGTCCTGCTGGGTGGTACCGGCCGGTCAGGACAAAAAATCAGGCCATGATGCCGCCTGGATGCCGGGGCCAGACATCCCCGGCACCCAGGCGAACATTCGGAGCGGCAATGGGCAATCTCCCGCTCCCAAGGAATCCATACTGCAAGGGGGTTACAGTACGGATGAACAGCAAACGGCTGCGGCAATCCCCCAACAGGACGCCGCAGCCGTTTTTCCGCAGACAAACAACAACCGTCAAGCCCATAACCGGGGCCGACGTGAATTGCAAACAAGCAGGTCTCCTGACTCGCGCCTCATAAGCTCTCACACAGTCTTCTCAGATTACTCCAATGACCGACTTTCGTCATGGTGAGGCCTCCGCGCATACAGTGGCGGTACCGTTCCGGATTCTGACCGGATTCACTATTCTCCACCGGAGCCGAACGCACCCCGGCGGCACTTGCATGCTTATTCGATTGTCCCCATTATACTCCTTTGGAGCAGGTTTGTCAACACCAAAAACGTGTTCTCCCTGCCGCTTGACAGTGCCGCGGCAAAAGAGTATAGTAGTGAAAAAACGAGGAGGTACACAGGATGGAAACAGAGCAGATGCTTTCCTGTGCTTATGAAGAGGGTTTTTCCGCCGCGGCGGTCGTTGACCCTTCGGAAATTGTATTTGATCCAGCCTTCCGCCCCTATTGCCAGGAGAATCTATGCGGGCAATACGGAATCAACTATTCCTGCCCCCCGGACTGCGGAAGTCCGGACGAGATGCGCGATAGAGTTCTGTCCCACAAAAAGGCCCTTGTTCTACAAACCATATGGGAGATTCCTGACCTCTCTGACGCCGGAGCAATCAAAAAAGCGAAGGTTTCTCACAATGCCGCCCAGATTCGCCTTGCGAAACGGTTCCGGAGTGAGGGACGCCCCGGCTTCCTGGTGGGCGCCAGCGGCTGCGCCCTGTGCAATCCCTGCGCCAAAGCCCAGGGGAAACCCTGCCGGTTCCCGGATGATCAGTATTCCTGTATGTCTGCCTACTGTATTTTCGTCCGGAAGCTGGCAGAAAAATGCGAAATGGAGTATAACCTCCCCGACGGGCTTTTGGCTTTCTTTGGAATGTATGTTTTTGACTGAACACCGACTATGAAATACCGCCCAATCCATTCCGGATTGGGCGGTATTATGCATTAATGCGCAAACTGACTCTGATACAGCCGGGCATAGAATCCATTTCGCCGCAGAAGCTCATCATGGGTTCCCTGCTCCACAATGTGTCCCTCCCGCATGACCAGGATCACATCCGCTTCCCGGATGGTGGACAGCCGGTGGGCCACAATGAAGGAGGTTCTGCCCTCCATCATGGTATTGAACGCTTTCTGAATTCTGATCTCCGTCCGGGTGTCGATGGAGGAGGTTGCCTCGTCCAGAAACAGCATGGGCGGCAGACACAGCATTACCCGGGCAATACAAAGCAGCTGCTTCTGCCCCTGGGAAAGAGCCCCACCGGACTCACCGATCATGGTATCATACCCCTGAGGAAGCCGCATGATAAAGCTGTGGGCATGGGCCTGTTTTGCCGCCGCAACCACCTGCTCCTGCGTGGCATCCGGCTTTCCCATGGTGATATTCTCCCGGATGGTTCCCGCCTTGAGCCAGGTGTCCTGGAGCACCATTCCCACACATCTGCGAAGCTCTCCCCGGTTCATATCCCGGGTGTTCACGCCGTCGAGAAGGATTTCTCCACCCTGAGGATCGTAAAAGCGCATCAGAAGATTGATAAAAGTGGTTTTTCCACAGCCGGTGGGCCCCACAATCGCCACCCGCTGTCCCGGCTCCACGGAAAGCTGAAAATCGTCGATCAGAGGTTTCTCCGGCGCGTAAGAGAAACGAAGGTTCTTGATTTCCACCTTCCCTTTCACTTCCTGGGGCCGCTGGGGATTCTCCGGTTCCGGGCTTCTGGCAGGCGCTTCGATCAGCTCAAAGACTCTTCCCGCGCAGGCCAGCGCGTTTTGCAGCTCCGTGATCACGCCGGAAATCTCGTTGAAGGGTTTTGTATACTGGTTGGCATAGTTAAGGAAGCTTGTCAGATTGCCGACCGTAATCCCACCCGCAATGGCCGCCAGCGCACCGGTAAGACCCACCAATGCGTAAACCACGGAATTGACAAAACGGGTACAGGGATTGGTCAATGAGGAAAAGAAGATCGCCCGGAGAGAGCATTTTTTCAGCCGTTCATTCACCTCGTCAAACTGCTCCAGAGACTGCCCCTGATGCCCAAAGGCCTGGACCACCTTAATCTGTCCGATGGTTTCGTCAATCAACCCCGTCTGTTCACCCCGGGTTACCGTCTGAAGCCGGAACATGGAATAGGTCCTGGTGGCAATAAAATTCGCGACCACCAACGACAGTGGGGTGACAAAAATCACCACCAGCGCGATTCCCCAGTGAAGCCGAAGCATAAACATCAGCGTTCCAAGAATGGTCATGACCCCGGTAAACAGCTGAGTAAAGCCCATCAGCAGCCCGTCGGCAAAGGTGTCCACATCGGAAATAACCCGGCTCACCACATCCCCCTGGGGATGGGCGTCCAGATAACTCAGCGGCAACACCTGAATGTGGCGAAACGCCTCATTCCGGATATCCCGGGTCACCCGGTAGGTCATCCGGTTGTTGATCTGGCTCATAATCCACTGAGAAACCGCCGCGATCAGACTGCAGGCTGCCACCTGCCACAAAAACCCCTTCATAGCGGAAAAGTCTACCCGCCCCATGTCCACAATGCAGTCAATGGCGTTCCCCACCAGAATCGGGATGTATAGTGTCATGACCACATACACGGTTGCAAGAACCAGGGATGCAGCCACCCCTGCCCAGTAGGGACGAATCCGCTGCAGAACCTTCTTCAGAATATCCTTCTGACTCATCAGATTAGCCACGGTCCGTCACCTCCTTCGGAAACTGGGAGTAGTAAATCTCCTGATACACAGCACAGTTCTCCAGCAGCTCTTCGTGAGTTCCCTTTCCTGCCAGTGCTCCGTCCTCCAGCACCAGGATCTCATCGGCGTAACGCACAGAGGCCGCCCGCTGGGATACGATGAAGGTCGTCGGCGGATTTTTCATATTCCGGATCGCTTTGCGAAGGGCCGCATCCGTCGCATAGTCCAGAGCGGAGGCGCTGTCATCCAGTATCAGAATCCTGGGGCAGCGAACCAAGGCCCTTGCAATGGTGAGCCGCTGCCGCTGACCTCCGGAGAAGTTCACACCGCCCTGCTCCACCTGGGCATCCAGCTCCCCGTCCTTGTCCTTGACAACCTCCCGGGCCTGGGCCGTATCCAACGCGGCCCAGAGGGTGTCATCCGAAGCGTCTTTGTTTCCCCATAGGAGATTCTGGCGAATGGTGCCCTTAAACAGCACCGCCTTCTGAGGGACAATCCCGATCTGATGCCGCAGGGAGTCCATATCGTATTGCCCCACGCTGACTCCATCCACCAGCACATCCCCCTCCGAGGCGTCGTACAGCCTGGGGATCAAGTTCACCAGGGTGGTCTTGCCGGACCCGGTGCCGCCGATGATGCCGATGGTCTGTCCCGGCTTTGCAAGGAAGGAGATTTGAGATAGAGCGGGATTCCCGGAGGCACTGTACCTGGCCTCCACATTACGGAATTCCACTTCCCCGGTGATATTCTCTGCGGACAGGGTCCCGTTTGCCTGATCGGGCTGGGTATCCAATACCGCTGAGATCCGGTTCCCGCAGGCCGCCGCCTTGGTCATGGTGATGATCAGATTCGCCATCTTGATCAGCTCCACCAGGATCTGGGACATATAGTTGTACAGCGCGATCACCATGCCCTGGGTGAGAATTCCGCTGTTCACCTTCACAGCGCCGATCTGAATCAGAAGCACCACCGCAAGATTGATCACCACATAGGTAACCGGGTTCAACAATACCGAAATACCCCCCGCGGAAAGCTGCCTGTCCGCCAGGTCATTGGTCATTTTCTGGAAGGAACGGACCTCGTCGTTCTCCTTGCAGAAAGCCCGCAGCACACGAACACCGGTGAGGTTCTGCCGCGTCGCGGAGGTGACCCGATCCAACGCACCCTGCACCCGTTTGTACATGGGCATGGTGATCAGCATGATCCCAAAAACGATCAGGCAGAGCACCGGGATAACACCTGCGAATACCAACGCGGTCTGCGCATCAATGGTAAACGCCATAATCATCGCGCCGAAAACCACAAACGGGGAACGGAGCAGCAGCCGCAGGGTTAGGTTGACACCGTTCTGCACCTGATTAATGTCCGCGGTCATCCGGGTAATCATGGTAGAGGTTCCCATCGAATCAATCTGGCTGTAGCTCAGACCCAGGACACGTTCCAAGACCGCGTGGCGCAGCCGGGCAGAGAAGCCTACCGCTGCTCCTGCCGCAAAATACTGGGCGGTAACCGCGCAGATTAATCCGATAATTCCCAGCGCCACCATCAGGCAGCACATTTTCAGGATGTATCCCCGATCCATCCGGGCAATGCCGTTATCCACAATCCGGGCGACAACCAAGGGAATTACCAGTTCAAAGGCTGCTTCCAGCAGTTTAAACAGCGGGCCCAAAGCACATTCCCGGCCATACCCTTTCATGTACTTCAATAGTTGCTTCAAATCCCTCACCTCACCAAATACACAAGCATTATACCACGCCTTTCCCGGAAATGCAAACCATATCCAGAGGCTTCTTCTGTATGGCATCCATCCAATTCTTTTTTGCAAAGCACGCTTGACAAATTATGCAAAGCGTGCTATACTTTTTTCGCAAAGTTAACTTAGCATATTCATCCCGGACGCGGTGATGAAGGAAAGGGACCCTATGAAAACCAGAATCCGCGAGCTTCGCAAGAGCCGCAAACTCTCTCAGGAGGAGCTGGCTGACGCCGTGGGAACAACCCGGCAGACCATCACCTCCATCGAGGTCGGAAAATACACCGCCTCACTGCCCCTGGCATACAAAATCGCCCATTATTTCGGGCTGACAATCGAAGAAGTATTTGACTTCTCGGATTTGGAGGAATGAATTATGGATAATTTTAGAGAAAAACTCAGAATTCAGAACCTGATCATGGCAATTGGCTGCTTCGTCCTGGCAGTATTCTGCCTGCTGTTCACCGCAGGAGAAGCAGGGATACTTCCCTTCCTCACCCCAGCAGCGGGCGACAGCCATTGGCAGTCCATGTGGCGGGGCTTTGTCACCGGCGCGTCCTTTGCAATACTTGCTTTTCTGATTTTCGGATTGGTCAGAAACACCCGTGCCCTTCACAATGAAAAGCTTCTGAAAAAGCTGTACATCAAAGAGCACGACGAACGCTCTATCCAGGTCTGGACCTCCGCCCGTGCGGCTGCCTTTCAGGCATTTCTGCTCCTGGGCCTTGTCGCAATCGTGGCAGCAGGTTACTTCAGCGTAACAGTCAGCCTGACTATCCTGGGCTGCGTATGGTTTGGGTCCATTGTGGCCCTTCTGTTCAAGGTGTATTACAGCAAAAAGTTCTGAGAATCGCACGAAAAGTGCCGCGCCCGTTTGAGGTGCGGCACTCGCTTATTTTTTCACTTCTTTTTCTTCCTTGATCTGTGCCTGTAAATGGACGGAAAGCACAGCCAGGGACGTGGCCATATTCTCGTTTTGAACCAGGATATTGGGTGGAACATCCAGGTGGGTGGGAGCAAAATTCCAGATTGCCTTGATTCCTCCCGCAATCAGCTGATCCGCCACCTCCTGGGCATGGCCGGCGGGAACTGTGATAATTCCCATCAGAACCTTATGCGCCCGACAGAAGCTATCCAGCTTGGACATATGGTAAATCGGCTTTCCCTCCTCAGTCTTGCTTAGGGTAGGTGCCGCGTCAAAGGCTGCCAGAATATTCAGTCCGTAATCCTCAAATCCGGAATATCCCATCAGGGCCTGCCCCAGTTTTCCCGCGCCGATCAGAACCGCGTCCGTGGTATTGTCATAGCCAAGGAACTGTTCGATATCGTAGATCAGGCTCTCCCGCTGGTATCCAATTTTCGGTCTGCCTCCATCGGAAACCATGGCCAGATCCTTGCGAACCTGAACTTCCCCCATTCCCAGGGCGCTGGCCAGCGCCGTAGCGGAGATATTGGGCGGTGCGGAATCCGGCATACTCTTGAGATAGGCAAGATATCCCGGCAAACGCTTCAATACAGATTTGGAAACCTTCTTTCCTTCCATGTCACGCCTCTTTCAATCGATACAAAAATATATCGATATAGATTTGTATCGATTATAGCATGAGGGTTTTTTGATTTCAAGTGAAATATTGGAGAACTATTTCGTTCGGTTCACGCGCAGCTTGTCTGGCGGAGAAACTCCTTTCGCAGCCTTTGCATGATTTTCTTTTCCAGCCGGGAGATGTAGGATTGGGAGATTCCCATCTTCTGGGCAACCTCCTTCTGTGTCAGTTCCTTTCTCCCTTCCAGCCCGAAACGCATAAGCACAATTTCACGTTCCCGTTCCGGCAGCTCCCGGAGAATCTGCCGCAGCACGCACAGGTCCACATCCTCCTCCAGGGGCTTCATGATCATATCCTCGTCCGTCCCAAGAATATCCGAGAGCAGCAGTTCATTTCCGTCGCAGTCCATATTGATCGGCTCATCCAGGGAAACCTCTGTTTTCTGATTGGAGATCTTTCGGATATGCATAAGAATCTCGTTCTCGATGCACCTGGAGGCATAGGTCGCCAACTTGATATTCTTGTCCATTCGGTAGGTTCCAATGGCTTTTATCAGACCGATGGTTCCGATGGAAATCAGATCCTCCAGATGCGTTCCCGTATTCTCAAATCTCCTGGCGATGTAAACCACAAGCCTCAGATTGTGCTCCACCAGGGTTTGCCGTGCGGCTTCGTCGCCATGTTCCATGGCTTCCAGGGCCAGGCGTTCCTGCTCCCCCTTCAGCGGCGGCGGCAGCACGTCGGTTCCACCGATGTAGTGTACACCTTTTTGGGGAAGCAGCCTCAGTTTAATCAGAATGAACAGCATTCTCTTCAAATCAAACCCCTCCTGTCAGCGCTTCATATCCCTTAGCTCCATCCAGTCCGTCAGGGGCAAATGCAACCACAGCCCCTTGTTTCCGGTTTCCAACTGTTACATCCTTCAAACGAAGCCCCAGCAGCATTCCACTGCCGCCCACACTGCTGTAGGGAATCAGCCGAAGCCCGGGAATGGGCCCGTGCGCAAGGGTCTCCAGCGGGTGCTTCAGCTGCTCCCGGCTGAGCCCCGTGAGCTTTTGTGTCGGGGATGCTCCGATTACCAGGACACGTTCCCCGGTAACCGGGTCACGGAGGGTGTTTCCTGTATCCCGCAGGGCGGTCAGCTCTACATTTCTCCCACCGTAGCACAGCCTCACCGGTATGTACTGGTTTTTCACTACACCATTTCCGGAGGTTATGACACACAGAATCCACACGCCCGCGGCACAGAGCAGTAAAAGAAGGAGCCCCGTTCTGCCAAGCCCCAACGTCACCCCACCCAATGCCGCACTGAGCAGCAGGAAGATCCCGCACCGTCTGAACGAACCTGGTTCCCACCCGAAAGCAATCCCCGTCAGAAGCGCCAGACTCACCACCCGCCACAAGCCCCCGGAAAGAAAGTGAAATCCTCGGATCAGGCATACTCCGCTGTACAAAGCGCCGAAAGCAGCCGCTAAAAAAATCCTTACGACCCCAGGCGGATATCCCGCCAGACGGTTTGTCCCCAAAAGAAGTAAAAAGTCCACGCAAAAGTTAAGAAATATCGCCAAATCCAGGTAGATCTCCAGGCAATCACCCCCTGTACCGGAATTAGTATATCCCTCCAAACCGGAAAAGTCGGTCGCAATTCAAGTATCGTTCCATCGCAAGTTCCCCAAGGGCACCCTCTCATTCCGGGTACTCCGAAGAATTGTCCGAGCTTTCCGCGCGCCTCCCGCGGGAAGGCTGTCGTGTGATCGCGTATGGACAAAAGGACAGGTCCGATACGGTTTTCCCACATCGGACCTGTCCTTCAAGGCGTATTCGAATCCTTCCGTTCAATACTGCGTATGTTCTTTTCGGCTTTATACCTGGGCGTCATCAGCTCATGACCGCAGCCCATGCACTTCAGGCGGAAATCCGCACCGGTTCTGAGCACAAGCCAACGCTTCTCCCCACAGGGGTGTGCCTTTTTCATCACCAAAATATCGTTCAGGCGTACATCCATGGTTTTTCCCCTTTTATCAGCCTTTAATCGCGTCCCAATACTGCTTCGCAGCCTGCTCCAGCTTATTCTGCCCGTATTCGTAGTATTTTCTGCCCACCAGCTCGTCCGGGAGGTACTGCTGTTTCACCCAGTGGCCCGGATAATCGTGGGGGTACAGGTATCCCTGCTCCCGTTCCATAGTGTAGGAATCGGCGTGAACGTTCTGCAGATGCCTTGGAAAATCACCACCCATTCCTTTCTGAACATCCGCCATCGCGGCATTGATGGCGTTGTAGGCGGAGTTGGACTTGGGAGAGGTTGCCATCAGCACCGCGGCGTCCCCCAGAGGAATCCGTGCCTCTGGCATCCCTACCATCAGCGCCATGTCCACACAGGATTTCACAATAGGCAGAATCATGGGATAAGCCAATCCCACATCTTCAGCCGCGATCACCATCAGCCTGCGGCAGGCGGACTGCATCTGCCCGGCTTCCAAAAGCCTTGCCAGATAGTGGCAGGCCGCGTCCGGATCCGAGCCGCGAATAGACTTTTGCAGTGCGGATAGCAGATCAAAATGGTTGTCCCCTTCCCTGTCGGCACGAATAGCGCTCTTTTGTGTGACGGTTTTCGCGTCCTCCAGGGTCAGAGGAATCGTGTCCCCCTGGGGTACTCCCGCTGAAAACAGAACCTCCACAGCGTTCATTGCCTTACGCAAATCTCCGCCGCAGGCTCCGGCGATATACTCCAGAGCTCCCTCCTCAGGCTTTGCGTGAAGGGCTGTCCTGCGCTCCATATACTCCACCGCTCTGCATACAGCCTTCAGTGCGGCCTCTGCAGAGATCTGCTTAAACTCAAACACGGTAGAGCGGCTGAGAATCGCGTTAAACACGTAGAAATAGGGATTTTCCGTAGTGGACGCGATAAGGGTGATTTTCCCGTTCTCGATATACTCCAGCAGCGATTGCTGCTGTTTTTTGTTGAAGGACTGAATCTCATCCAGGTACAGCAAAACCCCATTGGGCGCCATAAAGGAATCCAGCTGCGCGACGATCTCCCTGATATCCCCGGTGGAGGCAGTGGTGGCGTTGAGTTGGAAGAGCTTCCTGCTGGTCTGCTTCGCGATGATATTGGCCACGGTTGTCTTTCCCGTCCCGCTGGGGCCGTAAAAAACCATATTGGGGATATTCCCGGAGTCGATCAGCCGGCGAAGAACGGCCCCCTTTCCAAGAATGTGCTCCTGACCATACACTTCATCCAGGGTCTGCGGTCTGAGAAGATCCGCCAGAGGCTGGTACATAGTTCCACTTCCTTCCATCGCTCAGGATTGAAAACGAACAGGCAGCGATTCCAAAGAACCGCTGCCTGGCGAAAAAATCGACACTTGGACGCAGCCTGTCACGAGTCCGCCGTCGGGATATCCGCAGATCTTTCCGCGGCATCGGCATCCCCCACTGCATCCGCCTTACAGGAATAGTATACCACGAATCCCGTGCAAATGGTGAAGAAACCTTGAACAGGCGGAAAAGAAACTGTATCCAATTCCTCAGGCAGGGTATCGGTTGCTGAGCAGCAGGAGGATAGGAATCGCCAGGGAAAAAATACTGACGGCCCAAGGATACATGGCCTTCCTGGAGAGGAACATCAGCAGCAGGCAGGCAGCGGTAACACCCAGCGGCCCCATCACAGCCATCTGCCGGGTCAAAGTCTGGGCAAAGGCGCCGTTGGACTGCAGATTGATCCCAACAACCTGGGGAAGATTTACTGAATTGTAGCGGGCAAGCTTGACCGCATAGTAGACCACGGGGGCAGCCATAAAAACCTTGCGCAGCTTATACAGAAGGTTCAGAATTACCTCGAGAACCCCCCCGATCTTCGCCAGAACCAGCATTGCCTTCTGCCAGAAGCTCTGCCCGGCCTGGTTCGTGGAAATCTCTTCGTTGTTATCCATAGGAAACCTCCGGAGAAAACTTTCTCCTATCTTATCATAATTTCTCACTGAGCGCAAGGGTGAGGTGGTTTTCGCCAAAAAATCCTCCGGCATAGCATACAGTCCGGTTTATTGGACATATGCAGCGGTATCATTTTCTCACACAGGAAAAGGAGGAATTGAATCATGAAACTCACCAAATTACGCCGCTCAACTCCCTGCCCCGCATACCCCAATGCCGCCAGCCGAAGTTATTATTTCCGAAAACTGGTGGATGTAGTAACTGCCATTGCATCTGGGATGGGCTTTCTGGCTGTGATGATTTTCTTCTTTCTGCTGTAATTTCAGTTCTTTGCATTCTCACGGTAGAGGAACGCCAGACCCTTTAAAAGCAAATCCTTGTCATAGATCATGGGCGTTTTGCACAGGGGAGCAATATATTTCGCGATTCCGCCGGTAATCACCACAGTGGCCTTTTGGCCCAGCTCTTCCTCCATGCGCTGCACCATGCCGTCCAGCATACAGGCATTTCCCATCATGATGCCGCTGCGCATACAGTCGATGGTGTTTCGGCCGATGGCCTTCCTGGGCTGATCCAACTGCAGCCCGGGAAGCAGCGCGGTACGTTCCGTCAGGGCGTCCAGGGAGATCTTCACACCTGGGCAGATGCAACCGCCAATCAGCGCGCCGCTGTCGTCCAGGACGGACATGGTGGTGGCGGTTCCCATATCCACTACAATCAGGGGAGGCTTGTGCTCCCGCAGGGCGGCAACGCTTCCAACTACCAGATCCGCACCGGTCTGGGAAGGGTTCTCAACCCGGATGTTCAGGCCGGTTTTCAGTCCGGGACCCACAACCAGGGCCGTTTTCCCAGTCAGTTTTTTGATTGCGGTCTTAATGGAGTTCAGCACCTGGGGAACAACGGAGGAAATGATGGCGCCTTCCACATCCTCCTGCTTAAACCCGTATACGTCCAGAATAATCTTCACATCAATGCAGTATTCGTCCGAGGTTTTCGTGGGCTCGGTACGAAGCCTTGCCTCAAAGGCGATGTTATTCCCCTGAATTCCCCCAAGAACAATGTTGGAATTGCCGATATCCACTGCGAGAATCATTTTGCTCCCTCCAAATCAGACTGCCGCAGAATCCTGCAGCTTACAATTTTTCCGCCGGAAACCTCCATCAGCCCCGCGCTGCCTCCAAAATATCCGCAGCTTCCTGGGTTCAGCACCCACATACCATCCGGCTCCTGCCGGCACTCCGACACATGGGTGTGGCCGTAAAGCACGGCTGCCGAATGGCTGGCCCGGGCATCCCGGATAAGAAGTCCGGTATTCATCTTCACGTTGTGCCTGTGTCCGTGGGTCATGTAGAGCGGAACCCCCAGCACGGGCTCGATTCGAATCTCCTGGGTCCCCATGGGACAGCGGAAGCGGTCGCAATTCCCGGGGACCTGAAATAATGGGATATCGGGAAACTCCTCCGCCAGGACCTGGCCGTCGTCAAAGTAATCGCCCAAGTGGACAATGGCGTCGGGGCAGACCGCCTCGACACAGCAGCGCATAAACGAAATGGCGGAATGGGAATCCGACAGGACAAGAATTTTCATAGAGTGCTTTCCTTTATTGTTTGCATACCCGGATTATAGCATACACGGCTGCAAAATACTACTGCCCCTCCCGATTTTTTTCTGAAGGAGCACAATCCACGTTCCCGGAACATATAGTAGAGCATACCAATCCGGGAGGGATCAATATGCCGAATAACGCCGGTCCAAACATGGATTCAACCGAGCTCATACGTCTGGCGCAAAGCCCAATCGGCCGGAAGCTGCTGACCATGCTGCAGGAAAGCGGCGGGCAGGAGCTGCACAGCGCCATGGAAAAAGCCTCCGGCGGGGATTACCGGGACGCCCAGAAGGCCATCCAGGCTTTCCTGTCCAATCCAGAGGCCAAGGCGCTGCTGGAACAGCTAAGGAGGCAGTAATGGACGAAATGGAACAGAAACTGGGGGCTGTTCTGGGAAATCCGGAGCTGATGCAGAAGATCATGGCCATGGCCCAGTCCCTGGGACAACCAGCCCAACCGGCCCAGGAGCCGCCCCCGGCTCCGGAAATGGATTTCGCCATGCTCCAGCGGCTGTCGGGACTTGCCCGGCAGAGCGGCATTGATTCCCAGCAGCGGGCTCTGCTCACGGCACTGAAACCGTACCTCAGCAATGAGCGGGTCTCTAAGCTGGAAAAAGCCATGCGCGCCGCGAAGCTGGCAAAGCTGGCATCCTCCATTCTGGGCTCCGGCGCGATCCAACTACCCTCAGGCAGGTGATACCATGTATAATCGATACATCCCCCAATCCGACGGAACCTTCCGCCGCAGCACCGTTCAGGAAAGACCACCTCAGGCTCCAAACCCGGAGCGCGTCGCCCGGAAGGAGAATCCGGCACCGCCCTCTCAGATGCCGTCTCAGCCCCAGGCAGAAAAGTGTCCCCAACCGCCGCAGCCGAGACCGGAGCCCCGCCAGCGACCCCGGGGGCAGCGTCCGGCTAAGCCCTGTCCGATTCTCCGGGAACCCCGGGAAACCAGCGCGGGAGCCTTCCTGCGCAATCTGCTGCCCAGGGACTTGGACATCGGTGACCTGCTGATTATTGTGCTTCTGCTGCTCATGGCAGGGGATTGCCCCGAGGATCAGAACAACGCCCTGCTGACGCTGGCAATCTACTTATTTCTGTGACAACCGGGAAAGAATCCGCCGTGGAGCTCCATAGCGGATTCTTTCCCGGTTATTGTTATTATTTTGCCAGGAAGCCGACCTTCTTGTAGACCTTCCGCAGGGTCTTTTCCGCGACATAGCCCGCCTTCTGGGCGCCGTCCCGGTACACGCCTTCCAGATAAGCCTTATCCTTCAGCAAGCGGGTGGTCTCCTCACGGATGGGCCGCAGGCACTCAATCACAGCGTCGCCCACCGCGGGCTTGAACACGCCGTAGCCCTTCCCGTCAAATTCCGCTTCGATTTCGGCATAGCTCTTTCCGGTGACGGCGGAATAAATACTCATCAGATTTGACACGCCGGGTTTCTTCTCCGGATCAAAGTGTACGCAGAACTCAGTATCGGAATCGGTAATGGCACGCTTGAACTTGCGCTGAATGTCCTCGGGCTTTTCCATCAGGAACACGCAGCCATCCGGAATGGACTTGCTCATCTTGGTGCTGGGGTCGTTCAGGCTCATGATCCGCGCTCCGGTTTCCGGAATGAAGGGCTCAGGAACCTTGAAAACATCCCCATAAATGCCGTTGAAACGCTTGGCGATATCCCGTGTCAGCTCACAGTGCTGCTTCTGGTCATTTCCCACGGGAACCAGATCCGGCTGGTACAGCAGAATATCCGCAGCCATCAGCGACGGATAGGTAAAGAGGCCTCCATTGACGTTTTCGGAATGCTTGGCCGCCTTATCCTTAAACTGGGTCATCCGGCTGAGCTCTCCAAACATGGTATAGCAGTTTAAAACCCAGCCAAGCTCTGCGTGTTGATGGACATGGCTCTGGACAAACAGGGTATTCTTCTCCGGATCCAGACCGCAGGCAATGTACTGTGCCAACTGCTCCAGGGTTCTGCGCCGCAGGTCGGCAGGATTCTGCCGGACGGTGATGGTGTGCAGATCCGCCATAAAGTAGAAGCACTCATACAGATCGGAACGGGCCCCCCAGTTCCGGATAGCCCCCAAATAATTACCCAGATGCAGGTCACCACTGGGCTGGATACCGGACAGCATTCTCTTCTTCGGCTCGGCAGTAACAACTTCACTCATGTACGTCACGTTCCTTTTTTGTAAATGTAGGGATATTCTAGCACAGATACATTCCGTGCGCAAGGGATTTTTACTGCTCCCGCCATCGGCTATCCCCCACTTTTTGCAAAACGTCCAGAATATGATGGGATACGCCCACCATATCAACACGCTCACAGATGGAGAAATGATACTGAAGGTACATTTCAAAAAGCGCATCATCCATTTTATCAACGGATTCACGCATATAGTTTGTTGCCATGTCTGCCCCAACATAATGGAGCCTTTTTACCGAGAACCCATCCATGACGGCATCAATGTCCTCTCTCCGGCAGAGCCGGAAAAGCTCCGACGGATCAGAGGCAGCCTTGAAGGTCACAGGATCCACCAGATCGTGATACCTTTTTTCTCGCAGCAACCCTCTGCCGAAATAATACTGGATCATCGTTGCATCGTTTCCGCAGTACGCGGCAAAAATGACACCTCCCGGCTTTGTAACCCGAATAGCCTCGGACAGAGCCTTCCGCTGATCCTCCAAAGAAAACAGATGGTACATCGGGCCAAGAAGCAATGTAATATCGTAGCGATCGTCGGCAAAGGGCCGCAAATCCAACGCATTCCCCTGCTGAATTGTTACCGTCTCCCCCGGCGTGGTATTTCGTTTGAAGATGTCAATATTGTGTTCCACCAGTTCCACCGCATCGACCGTATAACCCCTTTGCGCCAGGGCGTGGCTGTATCGTCCTGTGCCTGCACCGATTTCCAGGATACTCGCCCCGGGGAAGAGGTACTTTTCAATATAGCGCATCGTTGTCAAGAATTCTACCATACCATGCTTAGACCGCAGCCGGGCATCCTCATCGTAGCACGAGTAGTACTCTGTCAAAACCTTCTCTGTTTTCATTTTCTCCCCTCCTGCAATAAAAAAAGATGTAAGCCCACGAAACCGTAAGCTTACACCGCGGAATTCCAATTCTCCGGCTTATTTCCGGAAATCAGCGCACAACAATGTAAGCCCCTCCCAAGGCCGCCAGGCAGGAACGAGCTGAGCCGCAGTATTCGCAATACAATTGCAGCCGATCATTGTGATTCCTCCGTTTCCCTGTAATGGTATCACCGGTTTTGTAGAAAGTCAAGTTTCAAAAATCAAGTCCAGAATTGATTTCTCCTTCTGTATGTGCTATAATCCGGTTTGTAATTTATGAGAAAAAAGAGGTAGAAACTTATGGATTATCAGGCCCTTGCCGATCTCCTGTTTCCCAATGTAACCGATACGCCCGAATCTCTTGAAGAGAAGTACCCTCCCCGTCAGGTTCCGGAGGGTGCGGTCATTACCCGTATGGCCCCCTCCCCCACTGGCTTTGTGCATCTGGGCAACCTGGTGCAGGGGCTGACCTCCGAGCGGATGGCCCACCAGAGCGGCGGTGTGCTTTTCCTCCGGGTGGAGGATACCGATGCCAAACGAGAGGTTCCCGGCGCGGTGGAGGTGCTCATCAACACTCTGAAGCACTACGGCATCCATTTTGACGAAGGCGCCACCATGGACGGCGATTCCGGAGACTACGGCCCCTACCGCCAGCGTCAGCGGGCTGCCATTTACCACGTATATGCCAAAAAGCTGGTATCCGAGGGGAAAGCCTATCCCTGCTTCTGCACCGAAGAGGAGCTTACCGCCATGCGGGAACAGCAGGAGGAGAATAAGGAAACCACCGGCTACTACGGAAAATATGCCATCTGGCGTGACCGCTCCATGGAGGAGATCCGTGCCCAGTTGGAGGCCGGGAATCCCTGGGTTCTCCGTTTCCGTTCCACCGGCTCCATTGAAAACCAGTTCAAGTTCGACGATCTGGTCAAGGGGAAGCTGACCATTACGGAGAACAATGTGGATCATGTCCTCCTGAAATCCGACGGCATCCCCACCTATCACTTCGCCCACGCGGTGGATGACCACCTGATGCGTACTACCCATGTTGTGCGGGGCGACGAGTGGCTCCCCAGTCTCCCCTTCCACATTCAGCTGTTCCAGGCTCTTGGCTTCCGCCTTCCCAAGTATGTCCACATCGGGCCTCTGATGAAGATGGACGGTGCCTCCAAGCGCAAGCTCAGCAAGCGCAAGGATCCGGAGCTGGCGCTGACCTACTACAAGTCCGAGGGCTTCCCGGTAGAGGCGGTCTATGAGTATATCATGACCCTCCTGAACTCCAATTACGAGGATTGGCGCCGGGCCAACCCCAATGCCCCCTCCACAGACTTCAAGTTCAGCCCCAAGAAGCTGAATCCCGCCGGAAACCTCTTTGACTACGCCAAGCTCACCGATGTGTCCAAGAACGAAATCGCCAAAATGGACGCGGATAAGGTGTACACTCTGCTTCTGGATTGGGCAAAGGAATTTGATCCCGAATTTGGCGCAAAGCTGGAAGCAAACCCTGACTACGCCAAACGGATTCTCGCGATCGGCCGCGGCGGTAAGAAGCCCAGAAAGGATCTGGCTGTCTGGAAGGACGCTAAGCCCTATATGGGATTCTTCTATGACGAGTACCTGGAGAAGCCCGAATTTGATGACCGGTTTGATCAGGAACTCATTGCGGACGCCCTGAACCTTTTCCTTAAGTCCTATGATCCTGCGGACGATTCCGCAGTCTGGTTTGAAAAGGTGAAGGCAATTGCCACCGAAATCGGCTTTACCACCGATATGAAAGCCTACAAAGCCGACCCCTCTGCCTTCCCCGGCACCGTGGCGGACGTATCCACCTTTATCCGGCTGGCTGTCACCGGGAAAACCAATTCCCCGGATCTGTATACCGTCATGCAGATTCTCGGCTATGACCGTACCGTCCAGCGCATCCGCAGCGCCCTTTCCCTTCTGCAGTAATTCCAAGACAAATCGTGCCGGAGCACCTGCCCCGGCACGATTTCTTTTTCGCATAGCGTGTCTGTTTTTCGAAGATCACAAAATTGTTGTTTAGCGTAACATAATACGCTGTCATTGCGAGGAGCGCAGCGACGTGGCAATCCCCCGGATTTTCCGCCCAGCCTCCATCCTTCCGCCCAAACTGTCATCCTGAGCGAGCGCAGCGAGTCGAAGGATCTACGCACTGAACGAAGCTGAAATTTGAACGAACACGGCAGATCCCTCGACTCGCTGCGCTCGCTCGGGATGACAGGAGGAAGAACAGGGGGATTGCCACACCAGTCTGCGGACTGGTTCGCAATGACAGTTCTTTTTTAGTGCTGTAAACAACAATTTATCAATTTGCCATGTATTCCGGTATTACTGTGCATCAATATCACGCTGAAGCGTCGCCCGAACCTCTGCTGTGCTCATACCCCATCGATTCGCCAGAAGCCCCAGCACCTCTTCGCGCACATTGTCCGGGGCGTTTCCCAGGCATTGCCACGCAAATTCCGGCTTGTCCGCCTCATAAAGCTGCGAAAGGATCCAGGCGAAGTAATCGGTATAGGCTCCGTCCAGCCCCCGTGTGATGTTCGCCATACTGAAGCACCGTTCCGATGGTGCTTCCATCGACCAATCCTTCAGCATATCCATCAAGGCGAGCGTTTCCTCCTGTCCGTACTCACTGGCATACCTGCTCCAATCCAGGTAGACCATGAAATCCATGGCATTGTCAATTCCTTGCTGCAGCGCGTCGTGGATAGCTCCGGCAGCAAAGATGGAATAAAACTCCTCATTGCCGCTGGCATACCGATAACACACGCCCTCGCTCATCCAGATTCCACAGCTGTCGGTTGCCATGGCGATGGTTCTGACTTCTCCGTTTTCCATCTCCAGAGTCAGCATTCCCGTAAACCAGCATCCGGCCCCCCTTTCTTTTGTGGAATTCGTGAGCCAGTTCTCGATTTTTCTCAAGTCTGCCTGATTGGAAACCCTGTGAATTCCATTCCAGTCCAGCGTTGCGGTGCGGATTGTGGTGATGTCCTCCGGTTTGACAGGGGGAATTATTCCGGCATCGGCAGCAGCAGCCTGGCAAAGGGCAACCAACTCCGCCGCATTCTCAGGCGAAACGCTGCCCACGCCCAGCATGGCCCCCGACTCCGTGACCTCCCACCATTCATCTCCATAACAGATGTAGTATCCTCTGCTGCCATCCCATGCATAACCATCCGAGGCATTCTCCACAGCCCTTTGATAGGCGGAGATCCACAGCTGCTGGTTTTCCGGAACAATATATCGGAAGTCATCTCCCGAGAAGGAAATACCCGTGGGAAGCACGGCGATGCAGACCTTGTCTCTTTCCTGTTCATCACGCAGAAGCTGGCGCTCAGCCGTTGCAGCAGTGCCTCCCTGCTCTGCGCCATCCGGTACTGTCTGGTCGTCAGGCCCCTCAGCGCCGTCCTCGGTGTTTCCGATCTCCGTCGGGACAGTGGAAGGATCGAGCTCCTCCGGAGGCGTTTCTTTTGCACCGGTAAACGCGCAGCCTGCCGCAAGTACGCCAACCAAAATCAAAACGATCATGGTAAGAACTGCCGTTTTGGGCTTCCGGGCAATCATTCGGATACGCTCCCGGATCACACTCTTTTTCGCCGACATGGTGGTTGCCGTCAGCAGCACATTCCTGCTTTTCTGGGCGGTCATGAGAATGAGGGTGCGGCCATACTCCGCCCTTTCCCTCTCTCCAAGCATCGCAATGGCCGCTTCATCGCAGGCCAGTTCCGAATCCTGACGGGACAGGGACGCTGCCCACCACACCAGCGGATTATACCAGTGCAGCGCTACACAAACGCCCCGCAATACTGCCCAAACGTGATCCCCATGGCGGTAATGGCACCGCTCATGGCATACGCAGTGTCTCAGAAGCGTCGGATTGTCCGCGACCTCCTGCGTCACGTAAATTGTCGGGTGAAACAGCCCGAACAGGCAGGGGGAATCCGCAGCCTCCGAGATACGAATCGGCAGGCCTCGGTGAACACCCCGGATTCTCCGGCTGCTTCTTCTGAGCCTTGCGCCAAAGCGGAGATTGGAATACAGGAAAACTCCGCCAACGGATAAGGCTCCCAGGCTCCAGATGGTTTTCGCTATTTGGGGAATCCATTCAATCCGGGAAGAATGCTTTTCCGAGGGTCCCAATTCCCTTCCTTCCCCGGAATCCTGCTGCGCAGCTTCCGCATGATCCGGTTTCGCAGCCGCCTGGACAGCGGGTGTGGTTCCGTTTTGCGTCTGAACCCTGTTTTCCGTTGATACAGCGGTTTGCCGGTTCTGAATGGAAGCAGAAAGATTCGCCGTGCTGATGACGCTGTGACCGATATTCACCGGGATCAGCAGCCGGAGCAGCACCAAAGCCCACAGGGCATAGCGCAGCCGCTGGCTGATTCTGTCCTTAAATATGGCCCGGGTGCCAATTACCATCAGAATCAGGAAGCTATAGGACAGAATCCAATCAATCATCGTTCCCGGCCTCCATCTGTCTGAGAATTGAATACAGCTCGTCAATTTCCTCCTGACGCAAGGGCTGTTTTTTTGTCAGGGAACTGACCATCAGGCTTAAGCTGCCTTTGTACACCCGATCCAGAAGGCTCTCGGTTTCCCGAAGGGCGGCATCCTCCCTCCGGATCAGAGGTCTGAAAACCTTTCGCTCCCCATCAGCCTCCCCGGACACGGCTCCCTTTGCCTCCAGTCTGCGAAGCAGCGTAAGAGAAGTGCTTCGTGTCCAGCCCATGCGTTTTGCGAGCCACTGGGCCGCTTCTCTGCCGGTTCTTGGCTCCTTCTCCCACAGGCATTCCATTACCGCCCATTCCGCCTCGGTCAGGCGGATGTGTTCTTTCTCCATAGGTTCACCCCTTATTACTGTTTACAGCTGTAAACAGATCATATCATGTGT
The DNA here is from genome assembly GCA_945949735.1 of uncultured Clostridia bacterium. Lineage (GTDB taxonomy): Bacteria > Bacillota > Clostridia > Oscillospirales > Oscillospiraceae > Faecousia. Next base: position 85,247 of record CAMFFO010000001.1, read on the forward strand.
GTTTACAGTTGTCAACAACGATTCTTTGATATCAGCACGGAGAATCTCAGCTTTTCGGGCATACTATTCCTGTGCAGCGAAAGGGGTATGTTTATGAATTCCAATCATGTATACGATATGCTCATTCTGGGAGGCGGGCCGGGAGGCTATACCGCAGCGCTCTACGCTGCCAGAGCCGGATTGGACGTGCTTGTGCTGGAGAAGCTATGGGCAGGAGGACAGATGGCCCTCACCCATCAGATTGACAACTACCCCGGATTTCCGGAGGGCGTCGATGGTTTCTCACTGGGTGACTCCATGCGCAGACAGGCGGAACGCTTCGGCGCGGTCACAATATTCACGGAGGTCACCAAGGTGAATCTTTTGGATAATCCAAAGGTTGCAGAAGCATCCGGGGAGCGTTTTATTGCCAAAACGGTGGTTATTGCCACAGGCGCAACCCCCAGACACCTGGAGCTTGCGGGAGAAACGGAACTCCTGGGCCGGGGTGTCGCCTACTGCGCGGCCTGCGACGCCATGTTTTATAAGGGGAAATGTGTGGCTGTGGTAGGCGGCGGAAATTCTGCCGCTTCGGATGCGCTGCTCCTGAGCAAAATCGCGGCAAAAGTGATTCTCATCCATCGGAAGAATACCCTCCGCGCCGAGAAGATTGACGAGGAAGCGCTCAGAAATGCCGGAAATGTGGAATTTCGCTGGAACAACGTTGTAACAGCGCTGCTTCACAGGGAGAAGCTCATCGGGATTCAGCTTCAGGATGTCCAATCCGGGACAGAATCCACACTGGAATGTGAAGGGCTCTTTATCAGCATCGGAAGAGTTCCCACGACGCAGCTTTTTGGCTCTCAGTTGGAGCTTGCTGCTGGAGGTTACATTCCGGCGGGAGAGACAACCGAAACCGCTATTCCCGGTGTCTATGCTGTTGGGGATGTCCGTACCAAGCCCCTTCGCCAGATTGTAACCGCTATGTCCGACGGAGCCGTTGCCGTTCACATGGCCGGAGAGTATCTATCCTCCCTGCAGAAGTAGAAACGTCTCCCTATGGGAAACCACAGGGAGACGTTTTTCAAAGAAAGATTCCGGTGAAGCACTGCACAGCAAGGTATATCCCCAGAGCGGTCAGAATCAGTGCCGTTTTTGACCCGTTTCCGGAGGCAATTCTCCCGGTAACCGATTCAAAAATCCAGGTCGTTCCGGTAAAGATTACACCTCCGGCCAATGCCAGCTTCCACCATTCCCGTGCCCCGGCCATTCCGGAAGCCACAGGAAGCAGCGCAAAGCTGATTGCCGAGAAAAGGAAGATCAGAAGGTAGTTTCTCCCTGCCCCCGGCGCGAAAAAATGTTCCAGAAGAAGCGCCGCAAGGGAAATCAGGGTAATCCCTGGAATATCCAGCGCCGGCAGAATCACACCGGGCAGGAAGGTTTTTACCAGTACGCAGGCAAGCAGAATTGCACTCAAACCTACGGTCAAAACCACATTCAGCAGATAAGATTTGTTTTTCACTCCGTCAGCCTCCCCATGTGGTCGCGCTGGAAGCCCCGTCCGCTCCGGTGACAAAGGCTGACGCGGCATTCACGCCCCGGGCAATGGCCCTGGAGGTGACAGTGGCTCCCGTCAGTGCATCCACATTGTCCCCCACAGCCGCGTCGCCCCTGGTGTTCAAAAACTGGGAGAGAAATTCCGTGTCCGTAAGGGCGCGGCCGCCAAGGCCTCCGGTTTCCCGCAGCTCCCGAACCACCAGTCCGGCAACTGTTCCATCCCTGTAAACGCCCACCAGCATGGAAATATCTCCCGCATAGCCCGATGTAACCACATGGACAACGTAGCCGTTCTCTGCTTTGTAAGCGGCTCGGATGTTCTCATCCGTGCCGGAATAGGGCTCCTGCGAAAAAGCGCTGCTGCCCGGAAGAATGGTTCTCATCATCTCTTCCAACTCCCGCCGGGTGTTTTCCTCCCGAATAGGGGAAAGGCCCGCGGAAACGGCAAAAAGAACGGCAGCAGCCGCCAAAATCGCGAGAACTGGTATCAAAATGTCTTTTTTCATACCTGTTCTCCTTTCTTCACGCCAAACCGGCGGGGGGCGGTGACCCGGTCAATTCCCCAGGTGGCCAGATTCATCAGCAGAATGGCATAGGTAACCCCCTCCGGAAACAATCCAAAATACCGGAAGAAAACCGTAAGCACACCGCAGCCGATGCCGTAGAGGATCTGTCCCATGGGTGTTACGGGAGAGGTGGCATAATCCGTCGCCATAAAGATGGCTCCCAGCATCACGCCGCCTCCCAAAACGCTGTACAGCATCCAGACGACGGGACTGCCGGTCTTGGAAAAGATCAGGGTCAGCACCGCGACGCTGCCGAGATAGGCCAGCGGTATCTTGGGGGAAATGACCTTCCGGGCAACCAGGAACACGCCTCCCAGCAGCAGCGCCAGGGCGGACAGCTCTCCAATAGAGCCGGGAATTCTTCCAAGAAACATATCCATCAGGCTGTATTCCGGCAGAGCGGGCATTACCATACGGTGAAGCGGTGTAGCAGAGCTAATGCCGTCAATCGCCTCATAGTGCGTCAGCGCAGCGGGAAAAAGCAGCATCAGGAACGCGCGTGCCGCCAGGGCGGGATTCAGGATATTCTGTCCCAGTCCGCCGCACATACATTTGGCAAGCACGATGGCAAACACGCTTCCAAGTACTGCAATTCCGAGAGGAATGGATGCGGGCAGCGTCAATGCCAGCAGCATTCCGGTGACCAGCGCAGAGCAATCCCGAAGGGTATTTTGTTTTCCGGCAGCCTTGCAATAAAGCCACTCCGCCCCTACGGCGGACGCCATGGAAACCGCCGTAACCGCCAGAGCCCGGAAACCCAGCACCCAGGTTCCCACTGCCAGGGCCGGCAGCAGCGCCACTACCACATCCAGCATCAGTCTGCTGGTTTTAAAATCCCCGCGGATATGGGGTGAGGACTGAACCGTCAGATTCATTTGCTCTTCGCCTCCTTCAGAAGCTGTTTTCCGCTGCGGATTCGTTCTACCAGCGGGAGCTTGCCGGGGCAGGTAAAGGCACAGCTCCCGCATTCAATACAGTCCATAACATGAAGCCGCTCCAGCTCCCTAGTATTCTTCACCTTCTCAAACCGGTACAGGTACAGCGGCTGCAGCCGCATGGGGCAGACGGAGACACATTTTCCGCAGCGCAGGCAAACCGGATTCTCAGCCGCTCCGTTGCGATCCTTCAGCAGGCACAGCACGGAATTCGTCGCCTTCACCACGGGCACGGAAAGATCACTCTGGGCAATGCCCATCATGGGCCCGCCGCTGATCACCCGTTCCGTGCTGTCGTTCAGTCCTCCGGCAACCTCGATCAGGTCATGGAAGCTGGTACCGATCCGGACGATAAAATTCTGGGGTTCCCGGATAGCCTCTCCGGACACGGTTACGATCCGGGATGTCACAGGCACCCCCAGCTCCACGGCACGGTAAATCGCGGCAAAGGTGGATACATTAAACACCGCACAATGCGCGCTGACCGGAAGCTGTCCCGGGAGAACCTCCCTTCCCGTCAATGCCTGAATGAGCTGCTTTTCCGCCCCCTGGGGGTAACGGGTGGGAAGCACTTCCAATTCAATACCGGCATACTCCGGAAGAAGGTCTTTAACCTTGGCAATTGCTTCCTGCTTGTTGTCCTCTACCGCGAGAATTGCCCGTTTGGGCTGCAAAACCCGGCAAAGAATCTGCATTCCACGCAGCACCTGCTCCGGATTTGTTCTGAGCAGCGTATCATCCGCCGTAATATAGGGCTCGCATTCGCAGGCGTTGGCGATCAGGGTATCTACTTTCCCAATCGCGGAAAGCGCTTTCACATTTCCCGGGAAAGCCGCGCCGCCCATGCCGACAATTCCGGCCTCCCGGATCAGGCCGAGAATGGCATCCGGATCCATTGCCTCAGCATTCTGGCAGTATGTCCTCGGTGGAATGGTGGTATCCTGAAAATCATTTTCAATCACAACCGCATTTATCAGTTTGCCCGAGGGATGGGGCCGGGGCTCAACGGCAATTACCGTTCCGGAAACAGAGGCGTGTACCGGGACGCACAGACCTTCCCCGTCGCCGATCTTTTGCCCCCGAAGAACCTTGTCTCCCACCTTCACCAGTGGGACACAGGGCACACCGATATGCTGAAGCATGGGAATGACAACCTGTTTTGGGATGACTGCCACCGAAGGCGTAACCTTAACGGACAGTTCTTTGCGGTAGGAGGGGTGAATTCCTCCAAAGAATCGTCTTTTCATTTTCTTGTCACCTCATTTTCAGGTACGAATCAAATCTTCAAAACCGGGACTGTAGAAGAGGTTCCCCTCAGCATCCATCCACATTGCCACGGCACCACATTGCTCCAGAAGCTGCTGCCCTTCCTCCCGGGGCATCAGGAACAGTGCTGTGGACAGCGCGTCCGCCAGACCGGAATCCGGGCAGACCACCGTCACCGCGCGCCACTGTTCCCCAGGGAACAGCGTGTTTGGATCAATGATATGATGATAGACCTTTCCATCCACCACATAATACCGCTGGTAGTCACCGCTGGTCACAACAGCCTGGTCTGCGATGTTCAGCGTATGAAGGTACTCGCTTCCGCCGTCGGGATCTGTGATTCCAACGACCCAGGGCGTACCCGACGCATCCTTGGGCCCCGTAGCGCAGACGTTTCCCCCCACGCTGATCAGCAGCCCCTCAGGAGCCTTCCGGGCCACCTGCTGGACGGACCATCCCTTGGCAACCGCGCCCACATCCAGACGAAGCTCGGGATCCGTCAGGAAAACCGTTGATGCCTGAGGGTCCAAAATGACATCATCCCAGCTCGTATGCCGGCCTGCTTCTTCCAGAGAATAGGGGTCAGGAAGCGCCGCCGAAGCCGGATCGTCCAGTCCGGCGGTTCTTGCCTCATGCCACATGGACAGCACGCTGCCCATAGCAGTGTTCACCAGGTGACCGGTCAGTTCATAGTAGTCCCGGCAATCTGTCAGCAGCCGGATGATCTCGCCATCCACCTGGACGGGGGCAATCCCCGCCATGTCGTTTACCGTTTTCAGGTTGTTGATGCCCTCATATTCGTGATAGATATCAAACAGCCTGTGGTAAACCAGCAGTTCGTCGTGGATTTCCTGGGCCTGAACCGAAAAATCCTCCTGGCTGTCGGCCAACCCGCTGATATATGTCACGGTATCAAACAGAGTCAGAAAGGTTGCCTGATACTGTTTTCTTTCCGTTCCCCGGAAGGCGCACCCGGTCAGCAGCAGCCCGATGGCAGCGATCAGCGCGGTAAGTTTTAAAAGCATTCTCTTCATCTTTCATAAAGCTTTGGCTGTCGGAAACCCAACAGCCAAAAGGTCAGATTATTGTGCGGCTGCTTTCGCGATCAGAGCCTGGAAACCAGCAATGGAGATGGTCACGGAGGCGGCAAGATCGGCATCCGCAGGGGCTGTCTTTTCATTCACGGCGATCCCGGCAACCTCTTCGGCAGTCTTGCCGGTCACATAGGCGGCAAACGCTGCAGCCTGCTCGTTCCACTCATACTTGGAACCGGCATAGGCCTTCAGGCCATAGCCCTCCCCCATTTCATTCTTGGTCAGAATGGGAGCGGACAGGTCGGTGGTAATGGTTCCGGTGGTATCAAAATTGACCTTTGCCTGAACACTGTCAATATAGCAGGAGGTAATCACCCCGCCATTCATGGTCACAGCGGTTACATCCGCATCCAGCTGGGCGGTGCCCGCCTTGTCACCCTCAGGGTTCTTGCTGCTGCCCACGCTGTTCAGGGAAGCAAGCACCAGCTTGTCGCCGGAAGAAGCGCCCAGGTGCTGCGCGTTGTTTACGGCAGCTTCGATGGCGGAGACATAGCCGCCCAGATAAATCGTAGCTGTGGAAGCCAGATCCGCATCGGCGGCATGGCCGGTCTCGTCCACAGCGCCGCTTTTCAGCTCCTCAACAGTCTTGCCGACGGCGTAGGCGGCGAGGGCAGCTACCTGCTCATTCCACTCATACTTGGAGCCGGCGTAGGCTTTCATGCCATAGCCTTCGCCCAGCTCATTCTTGGTGGGAACCTCCGCGGAGATGTCGGAAGTGATCACGCCGGAAGCGTCGAACTTAACGGTAGCGGGAATGCTGTCAATGACACAGGACTCAATGACGCCCTCGTCACTGACGGTTACGGCAACCAGCGTAACGTCAAACTTCGCCTGACCATTCTCCTCTGCGGCAGCGCTCTTGCTTTCGGATGCGGAAGCGCCCACATAAAGACCGGTTTTTACCGGGGCGGCAGACCCGGGAGTCCCGGTGGAAGGGGTTTCCGCAGGGGCAGTGGACGGAGCGGACACCGGCTCTCCGGAGCACCCGGCCAACAGGCCCAGTGCAAGTACCATTGCCATGAGAATTGCAACGCATTTTTTCATATTTATGTACCTCCATTCAGTGAACGGCTGTTTTGCAGCCTTATCAGCAGAATCATACCAGCCTTTCCTTAACAGAGCCTGTCGAATTCCTTAATATTCGTTAAGATTCGGCAGATTTTTCATTCTTTGCGCCGCAATGTCTGGGAAGGGTTACGGTAAACACAGTTCCCTTCCCCACCGCGCTTTCCACATGGATGGTTCCATGGTGCTCTTCCGCCACCTGAGCAGCAATTGCCAGGCCCAGTCCGGTTCCTGCTCCCGCCTCCTTGGTCGTAAAAAAGGGCTCAAAAATGCGGGGAAGATTCTCCTCTGGAATGCCGCAGCCGGTGTCCGATACCGCCAGGAACGCGGAATCTTCATCAAACCAGGTATCCACGGTCAGTATTCCGCCTTTTTCCGATATCGCCGAAAAACCGTTCAGAATCAGATTCAGCAGGAGCTGGGAAAGCTGCAGTTCATTTGCCTGAATCCGTTGATCCCAGCAGTTCAGATTCAGCTTGATCTCCACCTGTTCCGGCTTGGCAGGGGTCGCCACATCCAATGTTTTCTTGACCAGTTCATCCAGGGACACCTCCCGGAAAAACGCCCCGGAATTCCTGCGGGACAGATCCGAAAGTCGGGATGTGATCGCTTTTGCTTTTCTGGACGCCTCATAGATTTCCAGCACGCCATCGTAAAGCTCCGTATCCTGCTCGTCAATCCGTTCCAGCGCCATCAGGCTGTAACCCATGATCGGAGTCAGGAGGTTATTGAATTCATGGGAAATGCTGGAGGTCAGGGTTCCGATCAGTTCCAGCCTTTGGTGGTGCGCCAGATCCTGCATCTGACGATTCAGTTCCTCCATAGCCTCATTTTTCCGTTTTAATGCCCGGATCTCCCGGCGTCCCCTTCCAAACATCCACACAATCAGGATCAGGCACAGTCCAACTCCGGCGACAATCATTCCGCTGTAAACCAGGAGCATCATCGCCTCCGGCTTCAGGGCGGTCAGCAGCGCCTCATGGCTGGTGTGTTCCATTACAATTCCTTCGCATCGTCTGAACACGCGCATAACCATCGTCCATCCGGCAATCGGCAGGATCAGGCATCCCGCAAGCATCAGCCCCCATACGGAAAAGATCCATTTTTTACTTTTCACCCAATCCCCCCTTGCAAAACAGGATAAACCACCCTATACTATGTATACTATTATCATAATCCATTGAAATGCGTCTGTAAAGGGGGAACTCATCCGTGGCGGATTCTGTTTTGATTGTGGATGACGATGAATCGGTTCTGACCATGCTCTACAAGGTCATCCGGAGCGCTGGGATGGAGGCGAAAACAGTTTCCGGCGGCGAGCAGGCTTTGGAGCTTGTTCGGGAGCATCCTTTTGATTTAATCCTTCTGGATGTGAATCTTCGGGGCATGGATGGGTTTCAGGTCATCCACGAACTTCGCGGCAGGGGGATCAAGATCCCCATCATCATCGTCAGCGGCAGGAAGGAGGACTACGACACCCTCTACGGGCTGGATATCGGCGCGGATGATTATATCACAAAACCCTTTAATCCGGTGGTGCTTGCCGCAAAGGTCAAGGCCCTTATCCGCAGAAGCCGGGGAAATCTGACCGGAGGCAATGCAGTCATTTCGGCGGGCCCATTCCAGTACAATACCAGCACCCTCAGATTTTATAAAAACGGCCAGGAAATTGTCCTCTCCTCCAGGGAGAACGCCATGATGAAGCTGTTTCTGGACAATGTCAACCGTATTTTTCCCAAAGATATGCTCTATGAGTTGATCTGGGGCGAAACCATCGTGGATGAAAACGCCATTATGGTCTATATCAACCGTCTGCGGCAGAAGATTGAAGAGGATCCCTCCAATCCGAAGTTCATTCAGACCGTCCGCGGCCTGGGCTATCGATTCGTTGTCTAAAAATCCGGCAGGATCCCCAGAGAACCCTGCCGAAACCATTCCCGAGACTTTTTTAGGGCTACACCGCATAATTCGGCAAGGAAGCTCAGCGAGAGATTTTGTGCCAGTTCAAAGTTTCAAAAACGGGGGAATACTGTATGTATTTCCCGTTTTTGAAACTGCAGAAATGGTGCAAAAGATCCGCTGAGATCCGCTGACGCAATTATGCGGTGTTGCCTTAGGGCAACACCGCATAATGGGACAAGGAGATTCGGCGAGAGTATTGACCCGAGTGAAAGTAAGGAAAATGAGGGAATACCGGATGTATTTCCCATTTTTCATACTGCACGGTTGGGGCAAACGATCTGCCGAAGCCCGCAGCTCCCATTGTGCGGTGTTGCCTTAGTCAAATCGTGTGAATGCGTCCGCTTTTGTGACGCCTTTCACATGAATGTATACATCCATTCGCTGTACTCCATCTTTTTCGTAAACGTACTCAAAACAGCTAAGAATATTGTCCTGGGGGCTCTCCCGGAAATTATTTGCCTGAAGATACTCCATGATTCGTTTGTAGGCATTGGGGATTCTTTCAAATGGATTCTGAAAAGGGTCAAAAACAGTAATCACCGCGTAATCCGCTTCCAGCTGTTTCTCATATTCCACCCCCGAGCAATCCGTTTCAAAACCCTCCGGAAGAATATAGGCTGCCACATATCCACGAAGCCCAAACCGATTTTGCAGTTCCATGGAAACATAGGGAAAATCCCATCCGATCCGCTTTGCCCCCGGGTGCATAGTCAGCAAACCGCTGTTTCTTGCCCAGCTGTCCATATACGCATTTACATCGTCCTCCGGATTCGGGGAGATCATCACATATCTTGCCATAGTGAAGGGCTTCACCCTCCGGATTTCAATTTCCGAATAGATATCCTCCCGCAGCCGCAGGTTCTCCCGCACCAGCGCGTCCAGCTTGCAGGAAAACAGCTCACTCAGTTCCACGATCTTCCCCAGCTCCGGCGTCACCTCGTCCGACTCCCAGCGGGACACCGTCTGCCGGGATACATTCATCTTCTCCGCCAATTGCTCCTGGGTGATTTTCTTCTGCTTCCTCAAATATTGAATGTTTCCGCCTAAACTCATACCGCTTCCTCCGTTTCTGCTTTCGGTGTGGCATTATCCTATCACACTCCAGAGGCAATATCCACCACATTTCGCTTGCATTTTTCCTCCGCAATGCAACGTATCAGTTTACAAATCCACTTGAAGTACTCCAGAGCAATTCCGTGAGATAAATTGTTGTTTGAAAAATAATGGTGTCATTGCGAGACCAGTGCGCACACTGGTCGTGGCAATCCCCCGGATAGAGGGGAAATGTTCCGAAAAGTACCAGTAAAACTGGGAGCAGCTGCGCTTTTTGGCGGTAATCGTTACCCGGTTCCATGGGGCCGGGGGATTGCCACGCCAGTGTGCGCACTGGCTCGCAATGACAGCAAGTATTCGACAAACAACAATTTATCTGATTGTTGGATGGTCATGCGCCGCTAATAAGCGGTATAGGTGGTCATTTCCGTTACAACGCACAGCGGGTTTCTTCCGTTCGGAGCAAAAACGCCTCCATACGGTCATGTTGACCGCATGGAGGTGTTTTTGAATCCAATATCTTACTTTTCCTTATTGGCCTTTTCCGCCTTCTTGGCGGCCTTGGCCTTTGCCTTGGCTTCCTGGGCCTTCTTGGCCTCTGCCTTGGCGTTCTCGGCAGCGGTTTCGTTGGTGGAGATTGCCCACTTGGCAAACTCGATTCGAACCTGATCCGCGCCTGTCTCCAGAACGATCTTATCCTCCTTCACGTTTACGACAACACCGACAATGCCGCCGATGGTGGTAATCTTATCGCCGGTCTTGACGGAGGAACGCATCTGCTCCGCTTCTTTTTTACGCTTGTTCTCGGGGCGAATCAGCATGAAATAGAAAACGGCCAGCATAGCAACGATCATGATGATGGAGCTGGTCATACCGCCTGCAGAGGCTGCGGTGCTGGTGAGAAATTGAACCATGGGAAAATCTCCTTCGTTTTTAATATAGGCATTATTATAGCATTGATTGCCCAAATTGCAAGGGGGAATCAGATTCTTCTTGCTAATTTTCCGGAATATTCCCTCCGGAATTCCTCAAATCTCCCCTCGTCCAGAGCCTTTCGGATCCGCTCCATGAGCTTATTATAGAAATACAGGTTGTGCATGACGCTCAGGCGCATAGCGAGCATTTCCTCCGCCACAAACAGGTGACGGATATAGGCCCGGGAATACCGGCGGCATACAGGACAGTCGCACTGGGGGTCGATGGGACTGTCATCCAGCTGATATTTGGCGTTTTTCAGATTGATGGCCCCCTCCCAGGTAAAGAGCCGGGCGTGGCGGGCGTTCCGGGCGGGCATTACACAGTCGAAGAAATCCACGCCCCGCGCCACCGCTTCAATGATGTTGGTGGGGGTTCCCACGCCCATGAGATACCGGGTTTTGTCCTTGGGCATGAATTCTTCCACCGCCTCAATGATGTCATACATTTCCTGCGCAGTCTCGCCCACAGCCAGGCCCCCGATCGCGTAGCCGGGAAGCTCCAGCTCCGCAATTCGTTTCATATGCGCAACACGAAGATCCGGGTACGTCCCACCCTGGTTGATGCCCCAGAGCATCTGCTCCCGGTTCACGGTATCCGGCAGCGCATTCAGCCGGGCATTTTCCGCCTTACACCGCACAAGCCAGCGGAAGGTTCTGTCCACACTGTCGCGGACATACTCCCGGGGAGCCGGATTCTCAATACACTCGTCAAAGGCCATGCAGATATCGCTTCCCAGGTTGGACTGAATCTGCATACTCTCCTCCGGGCCCATGAAAATTTTTCTGCCGTCGATGTGGGAAGAAAAGTACACCCCCTCCTCCTTGATCCGGCGCAGGGAGGACAGGCTGAACACCTGGAATCCCCCGGAATCCGTGAGAATCGGCCCATCCCAGGTCATGAATTTGTGCAGCCCTCCCATCTGCCGTACCACTTTATCCGTGGGGCGAAGATGCAGATGGTAGGTATTGGAAAGCTCTACCTGGCATCCGATATTTTTCAGATCCTCGGCGCTTAAGGCCCCCTTGATGGCTCCCTGGGTGCCCACATTCATAAATACCGGGGTCTGCACCGTGCCGTGGGCGCAGGTAAACACGCCCCGCCGGGCTTTCCCTTCGGTTTTCAGCAGTTCAAACATAGGTTACCTCTCTTTGTCCGGGTTATAGAGAACGTACAGCCGTGTTGGCTCGATCGTTCCCATCCGGGTTTCAAAGTCAATATCCTTGAGATAGGAAAAGCCGCATTTTTCAATCACCCGCCGTGATTGGCCATTTCGTATAAAATGGCAGCAGGTCAGGTAATCGAAGCCAAGAACGGTAAAGCAGTAGCCGATCACCGCATTAACCGCTTCCGGCATCAGTCCCCGCCCCCAGTAGTCCTTGCTTAATACGTATCCGATTTCCCTGCCCATCAGCGTGCCCGGGATTTCATCCTGTTCCTCTCTGGTCTCCAGCCCCAGGGAGCCAATCACCTTTCCGTTTTCCTTGAACTCCAGAGCGAAAGTTTTCTTTTCCCGGATAAACAGGTCAAGAATCATCTGCGATTTTTGAACGGATTCATGGGGCAGCCACCCGGCCATCTGTCCAACGCCATCCACACTGGCGTATTCATAGAAATCATCCAGATCACGCTGCCTCCAGGGCCGAAGGATCAGCCTCGGCGTTTCGATCCGGATATTGGTTACATCCACTGGTGCGTTCATAGTATTCTCCTCAAATAATGCACATGGCATCCCCAAAGCTGAAAAAGCGATAACGTTCCTTCACGGCTTCCGCGTATGCGTTCAAAACGTGCTCTCTCCCGGCAAAGGCCGACACCAGCATCACCAGGGTACTTTCCGGAAGGTGGAAATTGGTGATCAGACCGTCCATGGCCTTAAAGCGGTAGCCCGGGTAGATAAAAATATCCGTCCACTTGGAGCCGGCAGCAAAGCGGCCGTCCTCCCCTGCCAGGGATTCCAAAGTCCGGCAGGAAGTTGTGCCCACACAGATAATCCGCCCTCCATGCTGCTTCGTATGGTTCAGAATAGCGGCGGTCTCTCCGCTCATCATGCACAGCTCCGAGTGCATATGGTGGTCGGTAATATGCTCCGCCTTTACAGGCCGGAAGGTTCCCAATCCCACATGAAGGGTAACAAAAGCGGTGTTGACACCCATATTACGGATCTTCTCCAGAAGCTCCTGCGTGAAATGCAATCCCGCGGTGGGGGCAGCAGCAGATCCCACCTCCCGGGAGTATACGGTCTGGTAACGCTCCTGGTCAGCAAGCTCCTCCTTGATGTAAGGGGGCAGCGGCATTTTCCCCAGCCGCTCCAGCACCTCCAGGAAAATCCCCTGATAGCAAAACTCCACCACCCGGTTTCCGTCCTCCCGAACCTCCCGCACCACGGCGGTCAGCTCCCCGTTTCCGAAGATCACCTCGCTGCCCACCTGCATTTTCCTGCCGGGTTTGCAAAGGCATTCCCAACATTTATCCCCCAGATCCCGAAGCAGAAGCACCTCCACGGCTCCTCCGGAGGGCCGGTGCCCAAGGAGTCTCGCGGGCAGCACCCGGGAATCGTTCATCACAAGGCAATCCCCCGGGCGCAGATATTCCACAATATCATAAAAATGACGGTGGGAGATCTCCCCCGTTTCCCGGTTCATCACCATCAGCCGGGAGGAATCCCGACGCTCCAGAGGTGTCTGGGCAATCAGCTCCTCCGGCAGGTCATACCAAAAGTCTTTTGTCATCATTGCGTCGTTCACAGCCTACGCTCCTTCCAGGACAGTCCTTATCCAAGTGATTCTATCAAAATCCTGCAGAAAACGCAAGGACTTTTCAAAACGATTGACGGATTCCGCAATCCCGTGCTATACTGACGAAAAAGAACAGGAGGGAGTAAATAATGTCATTGCTTCAGCTTCTCAGGACTAAACCCAAGCTGCCCGGTATCACGGAATCGGAGTTTTCCTGTCAGAGGGATGGTCTGACCATCCGGGGCACCGAATACCGTTCGGAGGGGGATCATCTCCCCATTGCCATTGTTTCCCACGGCTTCATGGCCAACCGGAATTCCGTTCGGGAATACACCCAGCTTCTTGCAGATAAAGGGTACGCCGCTTATTGCTTTGACTTCTGCGGCGGGAGTGTGCGGGGCGGAAAGAGCGACGGAAAAACCACGGAAATGTCGGTTCTGACAGAAGTCAAGGACCTTGAAGCGGTTATCCGGTACACACGGAGCCTCCCCTATACCTCCAACAAGCTGCTCCTCATGGGAGCGAGCCAGGGCGGCATGGTTTCCGCTTTGACCGCCGCGAAACCCGAAAACGACGTTGGCAAGCTGGTGCTGTTCTATCCCGCCTTCTGCATTCCGGACGATGCCAGAGCCGGAAAGATGATGTTCGCGAAATTTGACCCCAACAACATCCCCCAACGAATCAACTGTGGCCCCATGAAGCTTGGAAAATGCTATCCAACGGATGTAATCGAAATGGATCCGTTCCTGGAAATCCAGGGCTACAAAGGGCCCGTCCTGATTGTTCACGGAACGAATGACCGGATCGTTTCCATAGATTATGCCCAAAAAGCCCAGGCAGCCTACGGTGATGCCTGTACACTGAAGATTATCCCCAACGCAGACCACGGATTCAGCAAAGAGCACGACCAACTGGCCCAATCCTATCTCAGGGAATTTGCCTGACCTTCTTCCCCACAGCACTCGCTGTGGGGATTTATCTATTGTAACTCTTTAACCATTTATTGTTTTACGATAATTCTTTCTTGACAAACAGTATTCCCTATGGTACACTGGCCTCAATTCAAGGAGGGATTATACATGAATGATAATCAAACATCCAGCGCCGTCGTCCGCCGCAGCATCCTGCTGAGCCAGGGGCTTCTGGTTCTTTTCACCGCCGCTGTGATTTTCATGGATATTCGCTGCCAGTGGTTCTGGGGATGGGTTTCCGGTTCAGGAATTCTGGGAACCGTGAATGGAACGGACAAATACCTGTTCCTTGGCTGCCTGTTTGGGTGCAGTATACCGGCCTTTGTCCTGCTGTACAGTATGCACATTCTTTTAAAGCGTGTGCGGCACGGGTCGGTGTTTACCCGGGAGAATGTCAGGCTTCTGGGGATTGTAAGCCTCTGCTGTTTTCTGGCAGCGCTTCTCTGTCTTGCTTTCAGCTGGCGTTTTCCGGTACTGCTTGTTATCACCGCTGCGGCCGGGTTTGTGGGTCTCATTGTCCGAATCGTGAAAAATGCATTCCAGCAAGCCCTTTCCATGAAGGATGAACTGGATCTTACGGTGTAAGGGGGCAGGGATATGGCGATTATTGTAAACCTGGACGTGATGATGGCCAAACGAAAAATCAGTGCCGGAGAACTGGCGGATCGCATTGGAATTACCCCCGCCAACCTTTCCATTCTGAAAAATCAGAAAGCCAAAGCCATTCGGTTCTCCACCCTGGAGCAAATCTGCAAGGTGCTGAACTGTCAGCCCGGGGACATTCTGGAGTACGCGGAGGAGGCGGGAAAATGAACGGGAAAAAGACAAACCTGTTTCCACTTCTGGCAAGCTACGTTGTGGGCTATCTGTGGGTCAAATGCATGACCTCCGGTTTCCTGCCGGACAGGCGCTGGGATATTCCCGTATTCACCCTTCTTTTCTTTCTCTGGGGAAGCTGGTCGCTGGGCAAAAAGTGTCCTGCTTCCCGGGAAAGCTGGTTCTGGATGGGCTGCACCGGCCTGATTTCCCTCTGCATCGGCTTTGAGAGATGCCGTGCATCGGAACTCCTTGCCTTTCTGGCCCTCCATGGCTTTGCTGCCTACTGGGTGGTATGCAGAGCTGGCCTGCTGACAGAGGCGATCACCGGGCCCATGCTTCCGCTGGACGCAATAACCGCCGGAATTCTCGCCCCCTTTGGAGGCTTCTTCCTGCGCGGCAAAACACTATCCGCCAATCTGCGGAATCTTCTTTCCGGAGTACGTCAGGGAAAATGGCGGAGCTGGGTTCTTTCCGCCGTTATCTTTGTCATCGCTTTGCCGGTGCTGATTCTGACGGCTTCACTGCTGGGTCAGGCAGACGCGGCTTTTGACGAAGTCTGGGAAAAGCTGACCGGCTGGCTCAAATGGGAGCTTTCCGTGGATTTTACGAATTTCCTGTTCTACTTGCTTCTGAGCCTGCCCGTAGGCGCTTACCTCTGGGGTCTGGTCGGCTCCTGCCTGGAAAGAGGGGAAGCCTGGTTTTCCGGAAACCGGATCCGCTCCCAGGCGGAAAAGCTGCGGAAGGTTCCTGTTATCGCGATTCTCGTGGTGCTGGGCGGATTTCTGGCGCTGTATCTTCTGTTCTTTGGCGTACAGGCCGGGCATCTGTTCGGCGCGTTTTATGGGAATGTACCGGGAAGCCTCACCGCCGCCCAGTACGCCCGGGAGGGCTTCTTCCAGCTCTGCGCCGTTATGGCCATCAATTTCGGAATGCTCGCCTTTGCCGCCAGATGCTCCCAAGTTCCTCTGCGGCAGCACGGTTTTCTCAAGGGCTTCAGCATGGTGCTGCTGATTCAGAGCCTGCTGCTTGCCATAACCGCTGCCGCGCGGCTGTGGCTGTATATCACCCGGTTCGGCTTCACATCCAAGCGGCTGCTGGGAGCCTGGGCCGTGGCAGTGCTTGCAGTTGGGTGCCTGCTGGCAATCGCGGATATTCTCCGCCCCAGAAAGGTGATCGGCAAATGGATCCTGTTCGCCGCCGGAACCTTCTCTCTTCTGTGTCTGTATTAAATCCTGTAAAAACCTCCGGGGCTGCCCCGGAGGTTTTTACAGCAAGTCATAGGCGATTCTTGGACTTCCGTCGGCAATGTGGATGATCCCGCAGGGAACAAATCCCTCTTTCTTCAGGGCTCCCTGCATCACCCGGTTATCCTCATGCGTATCGATTCTCAGATAACCGATTTGCTTCCGGCAGAACCCAACACAGGCGTGGAGGATTCCTCCGCTTCCGTCCCCGGCAATCCGGTGAATGGTACCGTAGGGCTGGCTGCTTCTCCACCCGGATCCCTCAATTACCCGGTAGGTCGGATCCTCTCCCAGAAGGAAGGCGAAAACGCCATGAATTTTCCCACCATCTGAAAGCACATACAGGTTTCCCTCCCGAGTATCCCGCTCCAGAAGCTCCCGGGCAGGATGGGTATTTTTCCATTGATTCGGATTCCCTGTTTTCGCCATAAAGGCTCTTGCTCCCGCATAGATTTCCAGAATATCCGGCAAGTCATCGAGGTTTGCCTCTCTGATTTTATAGTCCATATTTCGCATCTCCATATTTCAAATTGTGCTTATCGGCTTAACTCAGCAAGCGGGAAAAATCGTGTTTGTCGGGCTGACTCCCAATTACCTGTCATTGCGAGACCAGTCCGCAGACTGGTCGTGGCAATCCCCTTACTTAGAGGGAAAATGTATCGACAATTGCCCCACAGAGCGGCAAAACCTTGCGATTTTTGGCAGAAATCGTTACCTGGTTCCTTTCAACCGGGGGAT
>CAMFFO010000002.1 GCA_945949735.1 uncultured Clostridia bacterium
GATCACCGGGCCTGCACCCTGAGATGGGTGAGAGAAGTGTGAAGCATTTGGAGCGGAGATTGCGGCAGGCGTATGTCAATGTAATTTGACAGGAAGGCAAATTGGTGTTTAGCGCTTTGGTCTAAGTATCCTGTCATTGCGAGACCAGTGCGCACACTGGTCGTGGCAATCCCCTTACTTAGAGGGAAAATGTATCGACAACTGCCCCACAGAGCGGGAAAACCTTGCGATTTTTGGTGGTAATCGTTACCTGGTTCCTTTCAACCGGGGGATTGCCACGCCACTTAAGCGCACTGGCTCGCAATGACAGCAAAGAACGTACAAACATCAATTTGTCGTACTGCTTGTGCAACCTGGCAGGTATTGCCGGAAACTGCCCAAAGACAGCGGCCCCGGTTGGATTTCCACCGGGGCCGCTGTGCGGGTTGGGTTACGGATTGACTACGTTTTGGGGATGTCCCTCCAGAAACGCGCGGATGTTGTCGGCCACACAGGCGAGGAGCCGTTCCCGGCTTTCGGTGGGGGCCCAGGCCATGTGGGGCGTGAGAATGCAGTTTGGGGCGGTGAGCAGGGGGCTGTCCGTGGGGATGGGCTCCCGGGCGACCACGTCCATTGCCGCGCCCCGGAGTTTACCGGTATGAAGCGCCCGGGCCACGGCTTCCTCGGAGATCAGGGGGCCTCGGGCAGTATTGAGGAGGATCGCACCGTCCTTCATCCGGGAAATTGTTTGCGTGTTAATGATTTCCTTGGTTTCCGGGAACAGAGGACAGTGGAGGGAAACCACGTCGCTGCGCCGGAGAAGCTCGTCAAGCTCCACGTAGCTGCCGACGGCACGTCCTTCTTCGCATTGGCTGCGGCTGTAGGCGAGAACGTTCATCCCGAAGCCGTGGGCAATGCGGCCCACGGCTCTGCCGATTTTGCCGAAGCCGATGATGCCCATGGTTTTTCCCGCCAGCTCCATCTGCGGCGTGGCCCAGAAGCAGAAGTCCGGGCATTCGCTCCAGCGTCCCTGGTGCACCAGGGTGTCGTGGAGCCCGATCCGATGACACAGCTCCAGCAGCAGGGCAAAGGTGTACTGGGCCACCGCGTCCGTGCCGTAGCTGGGAACATTGCACACCGGGATGCCCCGATCCCGGGCCGCTGCCGTGTCTATCACGTTGTAGCCCGTGGCCTGAACGCAGACCAGTTTTACACTGGGGCAGGCGTCCAGAAGGGTGGGGGTGATGGGAGTTTTGTTGGTCAGAAGGATCTGCGCCCCCCGGCTCCGGGCGATGGCCTGGGCCTCCGTTGCGGTGCGGTCATAGAGGGTGACCTCACCAAATTGGTTCAGGCAGCTCCAATCCAGGTCGCCGGGGTTCAGGGCGTGACCATCCAGAATAACGATTTTCATGAACATGGCTCCTTTCGCTTGCAATGCCATTGTTTTTTTGATAGGATAGGGAAAAGTGCGGGGGAAAACAGTATGGAAATTCTTTATTTGGATGCGGATATTGTGGTATGCGTCAAGCCCCAGCGGGTGCTGTCCACCGATGAGCCGGGGGGCGTCCCGGAGCTGGTACGGAAAGAGCTGGGGGATGAAAAGGCAGACGTGCGGACGGTTCACAGGCTGGACCGGGTGGTGGGCGGCGTGATGGTTCTGGCGCGCTCCGCCTCCGCCGCCTCGGAGCTGTCCCGGCAGGTCCGGGAAAACGCATTCGGCAAGGAGTACCTGGCGGTGGTTCACGGCGAACCTGGGGCAGAGGAAGGGCAGCTGCGGGATTTGCTGGGCAGGGACAAGGCAAGACGCATGACTTTCGTGGCTGCGGAGCCGGCAAAGGGGATCCAGGAGGCGGTGCTGAGCTACCGGGTGCTGAACCGGGCGGATGACCTCACCCGGGTGCGGATTCGGCTGCACACGGGAAGAACCCACCAAATCCGGGTTCAGTTTGCCAGCCGGGGAATGGCCCTGGTGGGGGAACGGAAGTACGACACCCGGGAGGATCCCTGCGAGATTGCTCTGTGGTCGTATATGGTGGAATTCACCCACCCCCGCACCGGGGAGCGGATGACCTTCCGAAAGGAGCCGCCCCAGGTGTACCCCTGGACGGCGGTTTGAAAATGGGTGCTGAATGAATTGTACCACGGATAAGGAAAAGCGCAAGGGAAATTGCCGCTGCCTTTACAAAAAAGGGATGGAAAACTGTTGTTTACCGCTTTGCTCCAAGTATCCTGTCATTGCCACGACCAGTCTGCGGACTGGTCTCGCAATGACAGAAAACTTTGGGGCGAGGCCGCTAAACAACATTTTACACCCAAATCCGGCTTGGGTCGGGGATTGGAGGAGCTATGAGCCATTACGATTATTTTCAGAACAGGGAATGCGAGTATTTCCCCTGTCATGAGGGGGCGGATCCGGAAAGGTTTAGCTGCCTGTTCTGCTACTGCCCTTTGTACGCTCTGGGCGAGAAGTGCGGGGGCAATTTCCGGTATACGGACAAGGGCATCAAGGACTGCTCCGGATGCCTCCGACCCCATCGGCGGGAGAACTACGGGGCAATCTGTGAAAAAATGGGGGAAATCCTGGAACTCGCAAAACGGAAGGAAAACCCTTGATTTTTCCGGCAATAGCTGGTATAATATCCCGGTCGTGATGACGACAAATGGAGATACAATCGAGTTGAGATAGCTACGGAGAGGTATCGAAGTGGTCATAACGGGGCTGACTGGAAATCGTGGTCGCTACCCGGCAGCTCCCTGACCGGAAACCCTTGATTTTACGGGGGATTCGGGTGTCTTTAACTGTTTATTTTTCTTTGTTCTCCCCATCGGTTCTTCCCGTTTTCTGAGGTGCTGATGTTGAGATAAATACGGAGACGTATCGAAGTGGTCATAACGGGACTGACTCGAAATCAGTTGATCCGCAAGGGTCCGTGGGTTCGAATCCCACCGTCTCCGCCAGAATGCCTGCCAGCAGCCGGTTTTCCCGGCTGCTGGCTTTTCTTTTTTCGTTCGGAGCAAGTCCCAAACCACCCAGCATCGTGTCAGCCGAAGTCAGCTTCGAGCTATAATCCCGGTTGGCGTACGCTCTTTATGCCCCCAAATGTTATCCACAGCCCTGATATCCGAAAAAAGCAGACCCTTTCTGATTCCAGAGAGGATCTGCTTGTTTTCTTAGTGGTTATTTATGGCAGCCTCCATTGTGCTGTGTTGCCTTAACATCCCCTATTGCCATATCCCTCAGGCGAAGGGATTTTCGGTGGGGTAGGGGAGGCTCTTGGGCTGGTTATAGGCGATATCGGAGACGCCGAAATACTTGAACACCTCGTAAAGCGCCTTGCCGCAGTGGGCAAAGGCCACGGCACCGTGGTGGGGATACCGCTTCTGAATCAGCACATGGCGGTAGAACCGGCCCATCTCGGGAATGGCGAACACGCCGATGCCGCCGAAGGAGCGGGTCTTGACCGGTAGCACCTCGCCCTGGGCAATGTAGGAGCGGAGGTTGCCCTCACTGTCACACTGCAGGCGGTAGAAGGTGATGTCGGAGGCGGCAATGTCGCCCTCCAGGGTGCCCCGGGTGAAGTCGGGCTCGCTGCCCGCGGGCTCCAGCAGACGGTGCTGGATCAGCTGGTACTTGACGGCGCAATCCCCGCACATCTTGCAGCTGGGGGTATTGCCGCAGTGGAAGCCCATGAAGGTATCGGTGAGCTTGTAGTCAAACTTGCCGGCGATATCCTCGTCATAGATGTACTTGGGCACGGAGTTGTTGATGTCCAGCAGTGTTACGGCGTCGCCGGTGACGCAGGCACCCAGGTACTCGGAAACCGCGCCGTAAATATCCACCTCGCAGGCCACGGGGATGCCCCGGGAGGCCAGGCGGGAGTTGACGTAGCAGGGCTCAAAGCCGAACTGCTCAGGGAAGGCGGGCCAGCACTTGTCGGCAAAGACCACGTACTTGCGGTCGCCCTTGTGGTTCTCGGCCCAGTCCAGCAGCGTCAGCTCAAACTGCGCCATCCGCTCCAGCATATCGGTGTAGACCTTGGTGCCCATCTCCCGCTGCATATCCGCGATCACATCGGCGATACGGGGGTCACCCTTGTGGGCCTTGTAGGAAACCAGCAGGTCCAGCTCGGAGTTCTCCTCGATCTCAATGCCCAGCTCGTACAGACCCTTGATGGGGGCGTTGCAGGCGAAGAAGTCCTGGGGGCGGGGGCCGAAGGTGATGACCTTCAGATTTTTCAGGCCGAGGATGCCCCGGGCGATGGGGACAAACTCCCGAATCATCTTCGCGCAGTCCTCAGCGGTGCCCACGGGGTACTCAGGGATATAGGCCTTCAGATGGCGCATACCCAGGTTGTAGGAACAGTTCAGCATACCGCAGTAGGCGTCGCCGCGGCCGTTGATCAGGTCGCCGTCGCCCTCTGCCGCGGCGATGACCATGGCAGGGCCGTGGAACTTCTTGACGAGCAGGGTTTCGGGGGTCTCGGGGCCAAAGTTGCCCAGGAACACCACCAGGGCGTTGACCCCGTGGGCGCGGACATCGGCGATGGCGTCGGAGGCGTCCTTCTCGTTCTCCACGGTGATGGGGCACTCATAAAGGCCCTCGCCGTAGGCGGCGACGATGTTCTTGCGGCGCTGAGTGGAAAGGGCAATGGGGAAGCAGTCCCGGGACACGGCGATGATGCCAAGCTTCACTTCAGGAATGTTGTTCATAGCGTTTTATCTCCTTACAATAAATTTGCGATGTCAATGTTCTCGCCGGACAGACCCACATGGGCGCCCTGGGCTGCCTCGGAGGAATCCGGGTGGGCAAGCAGCCACTTGTTGCGGGCCCAGAGCAGTTTGTCCTCGGAGGACTTGTTTTCAATGGCGGGCTTGTCCGTATTGGTTCCCTGGGGCAAGGCAACCAGCACCCGGAAGCCCTTGCTTTCGTCACAGTGGCAGGGGGCGTAGTGCAGCGTGGTGGCATAGACCTCTACCAGCACCCCGGCAGGAACCCGGAAGGCCCTGACCTTGGCGGTGTCCAGGACGCCGTTTTCAATCTCGTCCTGTTTCGCAAGCAGGAGGATAAAGTCCTCGGTGCCCAGGTTAAATTCGCTGTCCCGGTGGTATTCCAGACAGTTCAGCCTGGTGTTGTGGCCGTTGCACCAGCCAAGCTGCACCGGCATTCCACCGTAGCAATGCTCGGAAACCTCCACCATGGCGGGAAGCTCCTGGAGGGGTTCATACTCGGGAACATAGTCCACGCCGGGGCCCTGGGGGGCATCCTTTAAGACATTAAGGATTTCCTGCACGGTATCTGCCATACCGTCCACAATCTGACCGTAGGGCTTAAACTCTGGATCGTACACACTGTAGAATACCATAAGAATTACTCCTTCGCAAGTCCCGCAAACAGTTCTTTGCAGGCTGGATAGATTTTTTTAAACTGCTGGTAGCGTTTTTCGTACTTCGCGGCCAGCTTCGGATCGGGCTTTACGGTGGAGGCTACACGGACGATCCGGTCACAGGCGGCTTTCACGCTTCCGTATTCCCCACAGGCCACCATGGCCAGCATGGCACCGCCCATGCCGGGGCCCTGTTCGGATTCCAGGCACTGCAGTTCGATATTCAGCACGTTGGCCATAATCGTTTTCCAAAGCGTGCTCCTGGCGCCGCCGCCGCAGATCTTGGAGCTGTTGATCTCAATACCCAAGGATCTTGCCACCTCCACGCTGTCCCGGATGGCGAAGGCCACGCCTTCCAGTACCGCCTGGGTTAAATCGGAACGGGCGGTGTCCATGGTCATGCCGATAAAGGTGCCCCGGGCATTGGTGTCGTTAATGGGGCTGCGCTCGCCCATGAGGTAGGGGAGGAAGTACACATGGTTTTCTCCCAGCTTCTCCGGGGTGATGGGGGCCTGCTCCGCAGTGTAGTCTGTGGTTTTGAAAATGTCCTCCATGAGCCATTTATTGCAGGAGGCTGCGCAGAGCATACAGCCCATCAGGTGGTAGCCGCCGTCGGCATGGGCAAAGGCGTGGAGCGCGTTATTCCGGTCAACGCCGAATTTCTCCGAGGAGATGAATACGGTGCCGGAGGTGCCCAGGCTGATGTTGCAGCCGCCCGCGCCCACAACGCCGGTTCCCACAGCGGCCGCGGCATTGTCTCCTGCGCCGGCACAGACTCTCACGGTTTCGGGAATGCCAAGAAGCTTGGCGATCTCCGGCTTCACGGTGCCGATACATTCATAGCTTTCGAAGAGGTGTGGCATCTGCCCTTCCGAGATGCCGCAGATGGAGAGCATTTCCTTCGACCAGCATTTGTGCTGAACATCCAGAAGCAGCATACCAGAGGCATCGGAGTAATCGCAGGAATGGACACCGGTGAGAACGTAGTTGACATAATCCTTTGGAAGCATGATTTTGGAGATTCTCGCGAAGTTCTCCGGTTCTTTTTCCCGCAGCCACAGGAGCTTGGGGGCGGTGAAGCCCGCAAAGGCGATGTTCGCCGTCCAGGCGGAGAGCTGCTCCTTGCCGATTTCATTGTTCAGGTAATCCACCTGCTCCGCGGTGCGGCCATCGTTCCAGAGGATGGCGGGGCGGATCACCCGGTCGTCCTTGTCCAGCACCACCAGGCCGTGCATCTGACCGCCGCAGCCGATTCCAGCCACCTGGGAGGCATCGAAGTCCCGCAGAAGCTCCGGGACACCCGCCAGCACGGCTCTGCGCCAGTCATCAGGGTTTTGCTGGCTCCAACCTGGCTGGGGGAATTCCAGGGGGTAATCCCTTGTGACGGTGTTTTGGATCTGTCCGGAGGAGTCCATCAGCAGCAGCTTGACGGAAGAGGTGCCGAGATCAATTCCGATATATAGCATGGTATGCTCCTTTGACGCATGGATCGGCGGTGGGAGCTGCCGTCCGTGATAGGTTACGCAAGAAACTAGCGTTACTAAAATTGTAGCACGGGATGAGGATATGTGCAATACTGTTTTTTAGATTACAGGGTTTTTATGAAACTCCCACAAAATGAGAAAAAATAATTTGTCCAAAATGCAAGGGTTATCCCTTTGATTGCCCAAGGAACTTGCGTTTTTGAAAAAATGTGGTATGATGAAACCAATCTGTGCAGGAGCAATGCGCTCCAGGGGAAGGGCCGGTGAATATGAAACGAAAGAATGCGCCTGCTTCCATGCCCTCGGATCTCAAGTATTCCAATCGGATCCAGGTGATTAACGCATTCTTAAGCGGCGGAACACTGTGCGCCAGCGATGTCTCGGAGCGGATCGGGCTTAGCCGCCAGACGGTGATGAAATCCATCCAGTTTTTTGTGAAGAGCGGTCTGCTGGTGTCCGAGGGAAAGGGAAGCTCCACCAGTATGGGTGGAAAACGTCCGGAGCTGTTCGCCCTGTCCCGGGAGAAGTATTTTCTGTGCATTGCTCTGTGGCCGCAGGAGCTGAGGTTTCACCTGTATACCATCGGAAAGCAGCTGGCAGACAGCCTTTGCCTTACGATTCCGCTGCCGGACAGCCCGAAAACAGCCATTGACAACGCAGGGCAGCTGGCCCGGCAGCTCCTGGAAAAAAATCGGGTTTCTCCGGATAATCTCTGCGCCGTCAGCCTGTCCACGTCCGGCACGATGGACTACAATACCGGGCGGCTGAAGTACAGCTCTCAGTCTCCCCAGTGGGGCGTGGATCTGCCGCTGAGGGACTGGCTGAAGCCCTGGTTTGGATCGGATACTCTGATTTTTCTGGAAAACGCCGGGAAAATGACTGCAAGACCCTTTCTCCTTGAACCGGAGCTTTCCGAAAAAAGGGTGATGGTCATTTTCTCCGGCTGGGGACTGTGCAGCTGCATGATTGAAAAGAATCATATCCTCAGCGGGAAGAATTCCCTGATCGGTGAAATCGGACATATGATTATTGATCCCAACGACCGGGAGGTCTGCGGCTGCGGGAGCCGAGGCTGCCTGGAAAGGCTGGTGAGCGAAGGGAGAATGCGGCGGCTGGTGGAGCGGAAACTGGCGGATTATCCCCAGTCGGCTTTGGGAACGCGGCCGCAGCAGGTTACGATTGCGGAGATTTTCCGCTGCTCCCAGGAAGGAGATCCGCTGGCCCGGGAACTGGTGAATTACCTGGCGCGGGTTTTTGCAACGGCTCTTCGGAACATCTCTCTGGTCTTTGACCCGGATCAGATCGTGTTTCAGGGAGACTATGCCCAGGCGGACTCGTTTTTTGATCGGCGGCTTCGGGAGTATCTGGGTGAATTTCAGTATGCCCCCGACCCCTTTGAAATCCGGTATGACCGTCGGCCCCTTGCGGAAATGGACGCTCTGGGTTCTTATATTGCCCTTACTGAGCGGTATTTCGACGCGCCGGATCTTTACATGGAGTCGGAGGAGGAAGCTGTGCGGCAGCCCGATTTCCCATAAGTGCGGATCATCGGTGTTCGGGAGCATCGGATCGTCTGCTGCTGAGGGACAATCTCTCGCTGTCAGGTTTTGCCGATCAATTCAGAGCTTCCTTAGGTTCAGAAAGCTGAGGTATTATGGCGTCAATGGAAAAGAATCTGACAAAGGGCGGCGTGTTTCGGACGCTGTTGGGCTTCTCGCTGCCCTTCCTGCTTTCCTATTTCCTGCAGACCCTCTACGGCATGGCGGACCTGTACATCATCGGACAGTTCTGCGGCGTGGAGAGCACCACCGCCGTGTCCATCGGCAGCCAGGTGATGCATATGCTGACGGTGATGATCGTGGGCCTGGCCATGGGCTCCACGGTGCGCATCGGCCAGGCCGTCGGCGGCGGGAAGCTGGAGGAAGCCTCCCGGGCGGTGGGAAACACTGTGACGTTGTTTTTGGGAGTATCCCTCGCCGCAACCGCGCTGCTGCTTATTCTGGTGAAGCCAATTGTGGCGGTGATGTCCACCCCGGAGGAGGCCGCGGCGGGCGCGGTCAGCTACCTTACGGTTTGCTTCCTGGGGATTCCCTTCATCACGGCCTACAATATCATCAGCTCCGTTTTCCGGGGAATGGGGGACTCCAAGAGTCCCATGTACTTTGTGGCGGTGGCTTGTGCGGCCAACATCGCGCTGGATTATCTCTTCATCGGCGCTCTGGGAATGGGGCCCGCCGGGGCTGCGCTGGGTACGACCCTGGCCCAGACCATCAGCGTGCTGGTCTCCCTTGCGGTGATCCGCGGAAAGCAGACGGGAATCACCCTGCGCAGGGCGGATTTCTTGCCGGAAAAGGGCATGATGGGGGCCCTCCTCCGGGTGGGTGTTCCGGTGGCCCTCCAGGACGGGTTTATTCAGATCGCGTTCCTGGTGATTACGGTCATTGCCAACCTGCGGGGCTTAAACGACGCGGCCGCTGTGGGAATTGTGGAGAAGATCATCGGATTTCTGTTCCTGGTGCCGTCCAGTATGCTCTCCTCGGTTTCCGCTCTGTGCGCTCAGAACATCGGCGCGGGGCGGCATGACCGGGCGAAAAAAACCCTGGGCTATGCCATCGCGCTGTGCGTGGGCTTTGGCCTTATCTGGGCGGGCGTAATGCTCCTGGCGGCGGAGCAGTTTGTGGGGCTCTTTGCCCAGGACGCGGAGGTGATCCGGCTGGGCGGAGCGTATATGCGGGGCTATGTATGGGACTGCGTGCTGGCGGGAATCCATTTCTGCTTCAGCGGGTATTTCTGTGCCTACGGCCGTTCGGGGTTCTCGTTCCTGCACAACAGCGTGTCCATTGTCTGCGCCCGGATCCCCCTGGCGTATCTGGCGTCCAAAGCATTTCCGGATACCCTGCTGCCCATGGGCCTGGCCACCACCACCGGCTCGGCGGTCTCCGTAATCATCTGCCTGGCAGTCTTCGCCTGGATGCAGAGGAAGAGAATACGGGAGGAGAAAACATAAAAAGGCTTACTGACCTGACTTGGCAGACAGGAAAACTGTTGTTTGAAATAATGCTGTCATTGCGAGACCAGTGCGCACACTGGTCGTGGCAATCCCCCCGTTGAGAGGAACCAGGTATCGATTACCACCAAAAATCGCAGGAACCCACGTTTTTAGGTGCTTATCGGTACATTCCCCATCTAACCGGGGGATTGCCACGCCAGTGTGCGCACTGGCTCGCAATGACAGCAAAGAACGTTCAAACACCAATTTGTCGGTCTGCTTCGCCGTGCGCTTCGCCGTGCAGACTGGCATGAAAATATCCCCCCAAGGATTCGTGAGGAATCATTGGGGGGATATTTTGGCATGAAGAAACGGTTTATTTGCCGGAGGGTTCCGGGAGGCGGGCTTTCTTTCCGGAGAGAGAGGCGGTTTTGGAGCGGGTGCGGGACAGGGAGGCATCCGTAAAGCTGCCTCGTTTCAGGGTGTAGCCCCCTTCCTTCAGCGCACGGCTCACTGCGTCGGAGAAGGCCTTGTCCAGGGAGCTGCGCTGCAGCAGGTGCCGGAACTTCCGCAGGGTAGTCCGGTCCGGTACGGTTTCGGTAAGAAAATCAATGCCGGTAAATTTGCGCATACAGTAGCTGTCGTAAATGGCGTCCTCCGTGGCCGCATCGGACAGGCGGAACCAGGTTTGCAGCAGGTACATCCGGAGCATTTTCTCCGGCGCCATGGGCGGACGGCCCCGGCCGCCCTTGGGATAGTGGGGGCGTATGGCGTCCACCCATTCCTCCCAGGGGATCAGCTCCTCCATGGTATACAGGAATGCCTCCCGCCGGGTTTTCCGCTTGCGGAGGCTGTATTCAAAATCACTGATGGTCTGCTGCTTCATTCTTCCACCGCCATTCCTTAGAATTATCGACATTATAGCATAATTTTCGAAGAAATGGTAGAGGGAATTCGGTAGATTTTACAAAATGTGCTTATCGGGTTAGCTCAGCAAGGCGGAAAAGTGGTGTTTGCCGGGATGCTATCGTAGGGGCGGCTATTAGCCGCCCGCAGCCTTCCGGTTCTGACAGCACTGCGTTCTAACGGAAATACGTAAGAATTGGAACGTCTCGGGCGGCTAATAGCCGCCCCTACGGTGGCGTTTGCAATCCTTCAGGCACCAATTTATCTGGAAGCTGAGTCAAGCCGATAAGCATTTTACAAAATATGACAATCAGTTGTTCCTGACGATCTGGAATGTCCCTCAAAAGCAGTTTTTGGAAGGTGGCTGATTTGTCAGTATGAGGCTTCATCGATCATGGCGCATAAATCGATTTGACGATCGCTGCAGCAAAGTGTTATCCCGTTGCCATAACTGAATGACACATTGATTGTTTTTCCCTTATAGGTTCCATAAAAGAAATAGTATGAGTTGTAAACGTTGAACCTGGGGTTATAACGTTCATAATCCACGCTTTCGAGAAACTCCTGAACACTGGAGTAGTAGTCGTGATCCAAATCGCTGTCGAAGCCCACATCGTGATCCCCTTCCCTTTCGCCGTGTCCCAGCGCAACATCCGGATTGCGGATCATGGCTTTCAGGCAATCAATCACTGTGTATGGCTCAGAAATCCGATAGCGTTTCAAGACTTCACCGTTCTCAAAGGTACTCATTTTTTCAAGATGCAGCATCTGCACAACTCCTTTCTGCGGGGAAATGTCCCAGTAGGAACGATTCCGAAACCATTTGCGTGGATCAGCCGTGGGGCATGATGGTGCGGCGTACCCAGTTGGGGCCGGGACAGTTGTCCGTATAATTCAGATTCTGGATGTGATACCAGATCGTTCGCAGAACGCTCCCGGAAAGGACCAGAGGGTGGTCGGAGAAGGGATCGATGACCACATCCCGCCCGGTCTGCATGATCAGATTGAAAATGGGAAGGGGATAGTCATAGAGAAAGGCTCCCAGATTGGTACCGCCCTTGCAGGCCTCTTCCTCTGAGGTGAACAGCGGAAGCTGGAGTTCCAGATCTTCACGGTACTGAATCGAATTCAGATACGCACAGTCATATTTGACCGAAGAATTTCTCCGGGCGGGAATGGGTGGAATATACACCTTGGAGTCGGTTCCGTCCTCATTATAGTGAATCCCCAACCAGGAGTACATGGGCATAGTGGTCAGCAGCGTGCTTATCAGCGTAATGAGATCCTGATCACCGGTTTTGGCATAATCCGAAAGGGCTCTTTCCATCTGCTGTCCCACGATCCATGCGGCGTCCATGGGCTTTCTGTGGGTTTGCGGAATGTACTCCACCGCGAATTTCGTGACGCCTTGCACGTCAATGGTGTTGAAGCAGGGGATGGCATAACGGTTCCCGGGCCGCAGACGGATCCCGTTGAGCCAGACATTATACGCTCCGTCCAGGCTGACGACATACCAAGTGGTGTTGGGGGCGTCATAACTCAGCATGATGATGGTTCCTGCAAGCTGGGTGTCACTGTAGAAAATGTCATCCCTGTTTTTACCGATGAAGATCCTGTTCCGATCAAAGAAACGCAGCTGCATATCCTGATGGACAAACAGATATACTTTTCTCTCCGCCTTATCACTTGCCGGAAAGGGCATGGGATCTGCCAGGGGAAAGCGTTCCGGCGCGGGTGCGGCCGGGGTGGTCGTCTCTTTCTGCACGGCTTTTGAACGTTTAAAATGAAAAAAGCTGCTCATTGGGATTCTCCTCTCGTAAGGCCGCGTCTGACTGTGCGCAGACGCGGGACTTTAGGCAACACCGCACAATTGCGTCAGCGGATCTCAGCGGATCTTTTGCGCCATTTCTGCAGTTCCAAAAACGGGAAATACATACAGTATTCCCCCGTTTTTGAAACTTTGAAATGGCACAAAATCTCTCGCTGAGCTTCCTTGCCGAATTATGCGGTGTTGCCTTTATTCTTTCGCTTTATCGATGCCGGCGAGAGCTGCCGTACTTCATGCTGCTTCCGCATCTGGGGCATTTCATGTTTTCGTATCGGTCAAAATACACAAGGGAGCTTCCGCATTTCCAGCAGGGCGTGGGAATTTGAAGCACTCTTTCATAAGACGCTTCGCTGTTAAAGCCGGACAGGTGGTACGAGTCAGTCCAGTCATCGTATTCCAGTTCCGCCCGTTTTCCCTTTTTGTGAATGTATACCGCGATTCTTCCGCCAAAATGGATCTCATCGCAGTGCGGGCAATAGGCATACTCCCCGGATCTGGATAAATATACACTGTCCGGGGATCTCATCCTGTTCTGTAATTCCCGTCCATATTTCCCGGCGGCAATGGCTTGGGTGATTTCCGTGTGGTACTGCCAATACGATTGTCTGGAAAAGCCGGTTTCGCCGGAGGTAAAGCGATATTCACAGGAACAAAACGGGTTGGAGCAGCTGCACTCATGCAGTACGGCCATCTGCGCGCCTCCTTTCCGCAGTTTTTGCGCTTCCTTTCAGCCTGCTCCAGCAGCGGGGCAGGGAAGCTGCCATGCGCCCATGCGACGCCCGGACTGATGCTCCGTTATCGGGGGATTTCCGCTAACTGCTCCACGATTCTCTCAATCATGGTTCCAACGTACTGTGCGTTAAAATCCATTGCGAAGTAATTCATACCAAGGCGTTCCTGGATTTGCACGGAATCCTGAAACAGATTGGACAGGGAAGAATTACCGGCGTTGGACAGCTTCCGTTTGTAATCCTCGGCCTGCTCCGCAAGCTCCTGGAACATTCCTATGACGGTCTCCATATTTTCCGCGTTCGGATCATATGCCTCAAGGTTTTTCAGGGCGTCGCGGGTCAGCTGGGAGCATTCATCAAATCCTTCGATTGCCTCATCAATCTTATCCCGAAGCAGCACATCCAGAATCGCGTGGGAGAATTTGTCCATCGCTTCGTGGTAAATCTCTTTGTTGTTCAGTATGGCGCGGACGAACGGCTCATAGCCTTCGTATTCCTTCAGACTGACGACCAGCTCCGCGTACTCCAGCTCCGGGCACAGTTCCACCGTGACCCCTGCCTGCTGTGCGGCGTTCAGGGCTTGCTCGTAGGCGGTGATCAACTCCGTGTCCACAATCGGATCAACGGCGTAATCCTCGGCCAGATAGGTATAGGGATGATCCCGGAAGAAGGTCAGATAGTCGTCGACAGCCTTCAGAAGGTCATATTCCGCCCGCGCGCTGACCAGCACATCGTAATTTGTCACCTTTTCCTTATTTTTGTCGGAAAGAGCGTTGTAAGCCTCTTCCGCTTCGACGATCTGCGCCTCGCTCCCGAGGGATACCGTCCCGATAGCGTCTATCAGCGCAACGGTCTTTTTGGGAGTAGCGCAGCCGCAAAGCGTACAGCAAATCAGCGCGCAGATCAAAAACAGCTTCCATTTCATAGAATATCCTCTCCTTGCTTTCCTGTGTGGGGGGGGTAAAGTGAAGTTTGAATGTGGCGGCTCTTTCGGCGAAGCCCTCCTCTAGCCAACTGCGGAGGGATTGGCATTTTCGTGCGGATTCCCTCCGCGCGGCTGACAGACGCGTGGAAAATCTCCCGGCTTTCTTTTCAGGATCTTCGGTAAAGCGTATAGGTCGCGCCGTCCTGGTAGTTATAGACTTCCAGCGTGTTTGGGCCTGTCAGCGTCAGCTCCATCACATTTGCCGAAATACTGCCTGTGTCATTGGTCCATACCAGAGTCGTGTCCCAGATGGCCCAGTAGATAGTCCCAATGGGCTTGGAAACCATGGAAATATTGGACGACATATAGAAGCTGCTCCAGGAATCCGGATCGTTCACGGTGAAGCTTATGTATTTGCCATAGTTCGAATCCCACCAGGTGCCAACCATCCATGCGTATTTACAGCCGCTGCTGGTGATTATGTTTTGCCCGAGACTCGTAAACCAGAGCTTTTCCAGCGCTTCCCTGTGCTCTTTCACAAACAGCGACGGCGCGGCGGTGTTGTACTCCGAGAACAGCAGCTCCAGTTCCTCCCGGAACGGATAGCGGCCCTCCGTGAGCATCTCCATCAGGATCTGCCGCACGGTAAAATCATCGCTGTTCCAGCTGCCGCTGGCGGAATACAGCGGCTTGCTGCACAGCATACTGTATAGATCCGCGCTTTGCACCCGGGTCAGCTGAACCACAGAGCGCAGCTGCTTTGCCTGGGCAACATCGGGATTTTTCAGTGTCTCTGTCAGGCAGCTTTTGATCGCCTTCCACGCGCTGTCCTTCGCGCCCGGATAGTCTTTCAGAAGGTTAAACTGCCGATAGGCGTCAATATATTGGCGCTGGGTCAGAAGATGGGTTCCGTAATCAAATCGAATTTCTGATTTCAGCGCCTGGGCGGCGGGGTCGGAGGAGGCTTTCTGCAGGAGCGCCAGCGCCTGGTTGTATTGCCCCTCCCCCGCCAGGCTTTCCGCCCAGCCCAACAGGGACGCAAGCTCCTTCTCACGGCTGTCGCGATAGGTTTCCATGGAGGAAAAAGCGTCGTAAGCCAGGGCGTACTCTCCGCGCTCCAGCAGCGAGCAGGCGTTGAGGTATGCGCTGTAGCGGGGCCACAGGGCAAGCGCCGCGCACAGCGCAGCCAGAACGGCAGCGCAGAGAATCCACAACAGAATACGCCTTTTCCGGGAGGTGTCCCGAACCGGGCGGGAAAAGCCGCAGACAATGCAGACATCGCCTGCGTTCCGGGTTTCGCAATCCGGGCAGACCCATTCCGCATGACAGCTCCGGCGGCTGTTTTCACGGTATTCGCTTTCCAAAATCAGTTCCTCATAGGGCTCTGTGCATCAATGACCCGTGGTTACAGCTCCGGAGGGGGCGAAAAGCTGCTTTTTGAGTCCCCTTCGGAAGTGGGCGTCCGAACGTCGCCCAAAACGTCATGGTACTCCTCTGTGTCGCGACCAATGTAATCATCCTCCGTGCGCGGCTTTCGTAACTCGTCGTAGAAGCCTGCCCATACCGTATCGTAGAGCGCGAAATAATACATCAGGCCTACGAGGTTGAAGGAAAGAAGATTCAGGACGTCCCATCCTAAAAATTTCATTCTCCGGACAAACATCTCCATTTTATGTCCGTGAGTCAGTTCTGCGGAGCATTTCAGCGCATCCTCCGCGGAGATCCCGGGATTGTCATAGAGAACATAGGGCGCAAGCATATAGCTGAACTGTTTGACATAGCCGAACACGGGCACCAGCATCCACAGGCCGATACGCAGCTTGATCCAGAACATACCGGCCATGGTTCTGCCATAGTCATGCATACCCTCAAAAAGGGTGGCAACGTTAAGATCCTCATCCCGGTACAGGTGCAATCCGGCAATGTGTTCGCCATATTCAAAAATGTTGCCCAGAAAGATCTTATAAATGGCTTCGGCAATCAGGACGCCTCCCAGCGCAAACATGAGACCGAAAAGCCAGCCGATCAGGAAGGAAAGTACCCAGTTCACCAGCCAGACCACAATGAAAAAGGGAATCGTCTCTCCAATCCGAAGCACAGCTGCTTTGTGGGCCTGATGGAGGAGCTTGTCCTCGGGCACCAGCCCGGTTTTTCGGGTGGTTTTACGCATGGGCCGCTCCCTGCCGCATACGCGGCAGCTGCTTCCGGTGTTGATTGTCTCACATCTGGGGCATTTCCAACCTTTGGGGACACCTGTGTGTCTTGTTATAGACGGCATTTTTCTTCCTCCTTCATGATATGGGCGCCCGCGTGGGCTGCCCGTTTCCTATTCCCTTGCCGGTTCTGTTTCCGCGTCCGTGGAGGGCGGTGTTTCCTCTGCCTCCGGGAGGGAGGCTTCCGCCTCTGTGGGAACCTCCGGTACCGGTTCCCACTGGGCATAGAGCGTCAGTGGTTCCCACAACGGAAGGTCAAAGGGATCCCCCGGATTGACGCCCATTCCGTTTCCCTCCGGCTTGGTATTCCAGCCTGTGAATCGCCAGCTTCCGGTATCCTGCAGGGTGGGAACCGTCTGCCCCCGGGAGATGGACGGGACATCCGCCCCCTGTTCGTCCGGAAGGTTCCGGTCAAAGCACACTGTGTACACCGGAGCCTTTGCGGCGGAAGTCGCCGCGCGCAGCTGCCTGAGCTGAAGGACACCGAGGATTTCGAGCGCACAGGTGATCACCGCGACGACGAGAATCACGGCCAGCAGCCCGGACGAGGAAGCGGGATTTTTGGGGCGGGCGACCGAATGCTCATCGATCCCGGGAATTTTGCCCGGGCGGCTGCAGGTGCGGCTTATAAACTCTGTCTGCCGGTGGCAATACCGACAGGTCTCTCCCGTGTCTGTTTTCCTGCCGCAGTGCGGACAAATCATTTTGAATTCCCCCTCCCGAGGTGTGATGCGTCCATTGTACCAGCGCCGGTTTCCGGATAGGGGATACCTTGTCGAAACCGTACAGAAAATGTAATCAATTTCAAAACGGGACCGCAGCCATCAAACGACGGGCGGGTAAGTTGTTGTTTAGCGGCTTTGCTCCAAAGTTTTCTGTCATTGCGAGACCAGTCCGCAGACTGGTCGTGGCAATCCCCCAGTTAGAGGGGAAATGTACCGAAAAGTACCAAAAAATAGGAGTTGCCGCGATTTTTGGTGGTAATCGTTACCTGGTTCCTTTCAACCGGGGGATTGCCACGCCACTTAAGCGCACTGGCTCGCAATGACAGCGTTAATTCGCTAAACAACAATTTCCATTTCTCCCACGGGAGTCTGGGGCTAATAGAGCGTGGGATACTCTTCACTGATCAATTCGGTGCAGTAGCCGCAGTAGGCGCTGTGCAGGGCATCGGAAAAGGTGCTGCCCACGGGGATCTCGCAGCCGTTGATCATCTGAATATGGGAGGGGCACAGCATATGAATGTTTTGCAGGTTCACATAATAGCTGCGATGGCACTGGGCGAAAACAGTGGTGCCGCTCTGCTCCAGAAGATCTTTTGGGGACTGATAGGTTTCAAAGGAATAGGTTTGGGTCACCACAAGGGTTTTCCGAAGATTCTTTTCCATGTACAGGATCTGGGAGCAGGGGATGATCCGGTGCTCCCGTCCTGCAATCAGATGGACGTAACGCTCGCGTTTGCGCTCCAGAGAGGCGACCAGACGGTTGATCACGGTGATCAGATGCAGGGGCACCAGATCCTTGGGCAGCAGGACACTGTGGGACAGCCGGTACATTTCCGGAACCACATTGTTTTCTTCACTTAACAGGATCGCCATGCAGTGCGGATTCTCGGCCCGTACCTTCAGAATGATATCCACGCCGCATTCGTGTTCCAGATTCTGGGATATGATTAGGATGTCGAAGGATTCCGTGTTGGTGCAGACGTCCTCCACCAGCCAGCCGGGCTTGCAGTAGGTCACAATCAGACTTTCCCGGGTGCATTCGATCTGACGCACCAGACCGGTGAGCCACTGAACGTATCTCCAATCGCTGTCGCAAATTCCGATTCGCATGGAATCCCTCCCTCCCGGGCGCATCCCGTCCCATAAATATGCCGCGACGACAGAAACAAAAAATGATCGCGTGGTAATCATTATTTTACTACGGAAGAACGATCAATTCAAAGAAGAAAGCATAACTTGCAGCTTATTTGTCATAATTTGCATACTTGCTTATCGGCTCGACTGAGCTTCCGGATAAACTGGCGCCTGTAGGATTGCAAATGCCGCCCGAGACGTTCCGATTCTTACGTATTTCCGTTGAAACACAATGCCTTCAGAGCCGGCAGGCTGCGGGCGGCTGTTGGCCGCCCCTGCGATAGCATCCCGTCAAACACCGCTTTTCCACGGGAAGGAACCCAAGTGCTCCGGACAACCGGCTGTCTGCAGGGGGATGCTGGATTTCGTTACAATATTTTGGGTTTTCCGACAAGGAATTTCCCCGAAAGAGAAGGGAGCAGATACAATATACCCAACGGGTATCACCCCGGAAACCGGTCATCCGGAAATATTGGAAAGCCCCGATCCGGTAGCGGAGCCGAAGAAGAGTCTCCCTTCGTATCCAGGGATTTCCGGGAAATGAGGTTATGATTATGAATCAGGGAAGCTATTCATACGCCAGCCGGGACGATGGACAGGGAAGCTACAAGGTGCAGTTTTCTTATAATGTGGATCTGGTGTTGTGCATCGACGGCACCAAAAGCATGGAGCCGGTCATTCAGATGGTGAAGGAGAACGCGAAAAGGCTTCCGGACGATATCCTGCGGGAGGCGGCGGAGAAGAACAAGCGGATCAACAGCCTGCGCATCAGGATCATCGTTTTCCGGGATTACCGGGAGGACGGGGTGCACGCCATCGAAACCACGGATTTTCTGAACATGCCGGAGCAGAAGGATGCTTTCTGCAGCGCGGTAAATTCCATCGAGGCAATCGGCGGAGGGGACGAGCCGGAGGATGGCCTGGAGGCGCTGGCCTATGCCATGGCATCCAAATGGCGGTGGCCCTCGGGAGGTCAGAAGTGCCGCCAGATCATTGTGGTCTGGACCGACGCATCCACCCATAAGATCGGTTACGGAAGCGCCGCGCCGAATTATGACCCCAAGATGCCAAAGGATTTTGCGGAACTGACGCAGTGGTGGGGAGATGAGCAGGACAATCCCAAGGCAAAAATGCATTATTCCTCCAAACGGCTGCTGCTGTTCGCTCCGGATGCCAAATTCTGGAGCACCATCAGCGAGAACTGGGATAATGTGATCCCTGTTAAGACCATTGCCGGACAGGGAATGCGGGAACGGGATTACGACGAAGTGCTGGAGCTGCTGGTCAATACCCTAACTGTAAATTGATCTCTTTCGGAACTGCTGAGGATTCGTATGGGCATCATCACATTCACACTGAGCGTCTGTGAGGAAAAGCGCGCCCAAAAAGGGGAGGACGCGCCTCTCAGACTGACCTATGGCGAACGGGCCGGAATGATCGCCTGCATGGACGGCTGCGGCGGCAGCGGCGCCCGCAGATATCCCCAGTTCGGAGACTGGACCGGTGCAAGGATTTCCGCACGGCTTATCGGCAACACGCTGGCGGATTGGTTCCAGGCCGGGGGCATGGACGCCCGGGGAACCGGAGACGCAGCGCCGGAGGCTTTGGCGGGTCAGCTTCAGTCGCTGCTTTCCAGCCGCCTGAAGGAAGTCAAGGCGCAGATTTCTCCGGAGGATACGGCATTTTCCGGCCGCATGAGCAAGACCCTGCCGTCTACCCTGGCTGCCGTGCTGGTGGAGGCGGCGGGGAGGAACCGCTGCCGGATCTGCTCGTTCTGGGCAGGAGATTCCAGAACCTATTTTTTCCCGGCATCCGGACTTCGTCAGACAAGCCGGGATGATATTCGGGGAGGGGCGGATCCCTTTGACAGCCTGATCGGGGACGGGATCCTTTCCAACGTGGTCAGCGCCGATTCGGACTTCCGAATCAACTGGGCGGAGACCTTTTCCCTGGAACCCTGTATGGTGCTGACTGCCACGGACGGCTGCTTCTCCTATTTCCCTTCGCCCATGCATCTGGAAGAGCTGCTCCTGGATACGCTGATCAGTGCGCAAACGCCGCTGGACTGGGAGAATGCCCTGAGGGAGGAAATCGGTGCGGTGGCGGGAGATGACTATACGCTTCAGCTTGCTGTGGTCGGTTTCTCCAACTTCCGGGCGCTGCAAACCGCGTATACGCCCCGCCGGGAGTATTTCAGAACCCGTTTCACCCAACCGCTCTGTCAGATCCTGAAGGAGAATGACCTTGCGGGACATCGTGCCCTTTGGATGGCTTATAAACAGGATTACATGGCGGAGGAAGCGTGAGAATGAAAGCAGGTATCAACGGCCTGGAAAGGATCAACGGCTATCAGCTGACTGCTCCCTGGACAACCAGCGGCAGCGCACAGTGGAGCTTCGCGGAAAAAGGCGGCAGCGAGTGGTTCATCAAGCGCTTCCTGGCCCCGAAGCGAAAGCGCGCGGAGGACGGTATTCCCCAAAGTACAGTGGATACCGCCAACGCCCGCTGCGACGCCTTTGAAAAAGCCCGGCAGGAGCTGTACCGCAGGATTCGGGAAGCCGATAACGGGAATATTGTTTTTGTGTCGGACTTCTTCTGTTATGGTTCCAGCTATTACGCGGTGAGTCCCCGGATTCCCGCCGCAGGACTTAGCGTGAAGGGCATTGCGGAGCAGCCCCAGGAGAAGAGAATTCTCCTGATGAAGATTCTGACCTACTGCGTTCAGAGCCTCCACGACCACGGTGTTGTCCACGGAGATCTGAAGCCGGCAAACATTATCCTCAAGCGCACGGCAACCGGGGGCTTTACGTTGAAGCTGATTGATTTTGACGCGGGCTTCCTGGAAGAGGAGCCCCGCAGCGGGGATCGGATCTCCTTTGACACCGTGTATGCTGCGCCGGAAACCCTGCTGGCGTTGGAGGATGATTCCATCCGGCTGACGAATAAGATCGATATTTTCGCCCTGGGGCTGATTTTCCACGAATATGCCTGCGGCAGGCAGCCCTCGCTTCCAATGGACTGCCCCTCGGCGGTTTACGCGGTGTTAAACGGAGAAGTTCCCCAACTCAACGGGGATCTGCCGGGATGGCTGCGGCAGCTGATTGCCAGGATGCTTCTGCCTGATCCAGCCCAGCGGCCGGATGCGCAGACGGTATTCCGGAGGCTGCAGGAGCAGAACGCACCGGGCATGGAAAACGGAAACAGTTTCTTTCACAGACCGAACCCGCTGTAGGACGGGATTACGACCGACCTGTGTCCATGAACTATCAGCGGGAATCATCGGTTCACAAAGATAGTTACCGGGGAGACCAGGTGCTTGGGCGGGCCGAGTGGTTCCTTGACGTGCTGAACCGGGTGAACGGGAACCGGAACGGGAGGAATCTGCTCTGGAAGGCTGCGGCGTCCGCGCCTGTGGGCTTCTGCCATATCACCTCGGGCGTTCTGGGGACGCTGCTGGAGGGTATTATGGACGGCCTGAACCTGGACAGAATCCAGCGCCGGTTTGCACGGCTTGAAGAAATAGAGACGCGCTGGAAAGCACCCGCTCCTGCAGACCACGAGGGCGGCGTTTTTGCCGGAGTGCCCACCAGAACTGCAAAATCCAAAAGCGATGACCTGACGTCCAGGGTGAATATGACCTGGGTGAAATTCCGCGACACGGTGCTGCCCCGTGCCACAAAAATAGAATTCCAGGTGAGGCAGGGAAAGGACAATTTCTGTGCCATCGTTACCGCGGAGGATCCCGATGCGCCTCCCATCATCCAGTGGGACAGCCCGCAGCGGCGCAATCCTTTCAGCCTCTATGTTTACAGAGGGGGATCTACGCCCGATCTCTGGGGGCTGACGCCCGGATACTGTAAGGTGACGGCGGTCACCCTGCAGCCGACTATGTGGCAGCCAGGTTTTGAACACAAGGGGAAATCGGTGATCTTTCTTCTGGAGGGCTGTCGGGATCACCGGGAGTCGGGTCTGGCTTTGTTCCCGGAGATTCTGAGAAGTGAGCTTCATGAGGTTCGTGCCACCATTGAGGCTTACTCCAATAGTCATGTTCTGTCCGGAGCCGAGGAAGCCTCCGCCTGCGGACTGGTTCGCAATGACAGATAGTTTTGGACGCAAAGCGACAAACACCAATTTTCCATGCTGCGGAAAACCGGAGAACGAAATGGCGGCTCTGAAAGACAGCGATTGCTGCTTTTCAGAGCCGCCAAATATTGTTGGCAGCACACGCTCAAACGGAATAGGGTTCCCAATTGAGAATGGTTTCCCGGAGGCCGGGAAGATCCAGAACGCCCAGGGCGAAGCCCTTGCGTACCAGCTCCTCGGGGAGGTATTCGTCATACTTATCAAAGAGGGGCAGCTCCTTCGGGTACACCAGCTCCAGGGGGTCAATGGGCTTTCGGATCTCCTCCAGCAGCACCCGGAAGAAGGTGCGCGCGTCGGCCTTCATGGTGAACTGCATATAGTAGGGCCGGGCGGAGTCCAGATTCCGCAGGCCCAGACGCTCCCCGCATTTGATTTTCAGGAACCGCTCCATGGCGAGAAAGGTATAGGTTCCCACCCAGGGGAGCAGACACCACATGGTGCCGCCCAGGTTGATGAGGGGCTCTTTTGCCGCGCCGGAGTGGGCGGCGGTGAAGCGGGCCTGCTCCAACCGGGCCACAGCGTTTTTCATCAGGTAGGGGTAGCTCCGCTCCTCCTGGAGCACTTTGCGCATCCGCTGGAGAATTTTGGTATGGAGGTCTCCGGGGCACTGGCCAAAGTAGGCGGGGATGCTGCCCCGCACCTGCTCACAGTAGACCAGGTGCCGCTTGTGATCCACATCCAGCACCAACCAGACATGGCCCGCGATGGCCAATTTCTCCCCGACAGGAGGCGGCAGTACTACGGTTCCCAGCTCCTGGGAGTCACAGCGGACGGTGTACTCCTCATTCTCCTGGAACACACCGTAGAATTTGAAGGAGTTCACCACCCGCTCCCCGGCGAGGCCCACGATCAGGCCGCCCTGGTCGGTGGTCTGGATGTGGTCTGTGGAGATCAGGTGCCGCAGAAGAACCTTGTAATCCTCCTGACTGATCCGGCGGAAGTAGGAAAGACGCAGCACCCGGTCGGCCAGGGCCCGGGGGGACAGCTCCCCACAGGAGGCCAGGGTGGACATGGTCTGGTGGTAGAGCAGGCTGTAGGGAAGCCGGTCCAGGCGGGGCGGCTCCACCCAGCGCTCCTCCAGGTACAGCTGCACCAGGGCGATGCCCTGCAGCAGCTTCCAGGGGATGGTGGAGGGGAGCATGGCCCGCATCTCCGGCTCGTCCTCGCGCATGACGAACCACATCTCCGGGGGCTGCTCCCGCCGGCCGGTACGGCCCATCCGCTGCAGGAAGGAGGACACCGTCCAGGGAGCGTCGATCTGGAAGGCCCGTTCCAGCCGTCCGATGTCGATGCCCAGCTCCAGGGTTGCAGTGGTCACGGTGGTCATATACTGGGAGTCGTCCTTCATGATTCCCTCGGCGGTCTCCCGGAAGGAGGCGGAGAGATTGCCGTGATGAATCAGGAACCGATCAGGCTCGTGGTTGCGCTCGCAATACTGCCGCAGGGTGGTAGTGACGGTTTCGCACTCCTCCCGGGAGTTGACGAATACCAGGCATTTTTTCCCGCGGGTGTGCTCGAAGATATAGCCCAGTCCCGGGTCGGCGTTGGCGGGGGCCTGGTCGGTTTTTTCCTCCAGTACGCTCAGCGCCTCAATGTCCGTCCGATCCTCGCCGGCCTGGACATCCTTCACATAGAAGTGCTCCATGCTCAGCCGCCAGCGGCTGCCCTTGGCCTCGATTTTGGGGATGATGGTTTTCCGTCCGGTGCCCAGGGCCAGGAATTCTCCCGTGCCCTCCGGGTCGCCGATGGTGGCGGAGAGGCCGATGCGCCGGGGGCTGACGCCCGCCAGCCGGGAGAGCCGCTCAATGAGGCACAGGGTCTGCCCGCCCCGATCCCCCCGGAGCAGGGAGTGGACTTCGTCGATGACCACGAACCGCAGATCCCCAAAGAGCCTCGGGATGGCGGCGTGCTTATGCAGCAGCATAGCCTCCAGGGATTCCGGGGTGATCTGGAGAATGCCGGAGGGGTGCTTCATCAGCTTTTCCTTGTGGCTCTGGGCCACGTCCCCGTGCCAGTGCCAGACGGGAATGCCCGCCGCCGCGCACAGGTCGTTGAGGCGGGAGAACTGGTCGTTGATCAGCGCTTTCAGGGGCCCAATGTAGATGCAGCCGATGGAGGCAGGAGGATCCTCGGAAAACAGGGTGATGATGGGAAAGAACGCGGCCTCGGTCTTTCCGGAGGCGGTGGAGGCGGTGAGCAGCACATGGTCGTCGGTATTGAAAATGGCCTCCCCCGCGGCCACCTGGATGGCACGCAGGTTTTCCCAATGGTTGCGGTAGATATACTCCTGAACAAAGGGCGCGTAACGGTCAAAGGTTCCCATAGATTACCTCGAAAAAGGATATAGAGAATAACGTTGCGGGAAGGAGAATTGCTGTTTACGGTTTTCAAGCACCTTACGTTGCCACCGTAGGGGCGGATATTATCCGCCCGAATCGTTCCGGTTTTTGAGCATTTCCGGTGAATGTGCGTGCTATCCATGCGGTAAGGTTGCGGGCGGATAATATCCGCCCCTACGGTGATAGTGCTGTAAACAACAATTTACAATGCGAATCAATAGTTGAAACAGGCAATAAACGTCAGAAAACGTGGTAAGCAGTTGAAAAAACGGTGTCATTGCGAACCAGTCCGCAGACTGGTGTGGCAATCCCCCCGTCCTTCCGGGTGCTTATCGACACGTTTTTCCTCTAACCGGGGGATTCCCACGCCAGTGTGCGCACTGGCTCGGAATGACAGCATGATTTTGGCATTTCAACTCTTGATTGGCATTTACAGTTCAAACTCCGCGAAATTGGGGGAGGTTTCTTCCTCCTCCACGGCGTTCTGGGCGAAGGTAAAGCGGTCGCTGCCAAGAAGCTCCCGAACCTTCACGCCGGGGTTCTGGTACACAATGTCCAGCACCTGGATAAAGTCCCGGATCACCTCCCGGGGGGTGATGTGGGTGTCCGCGCCGATGCGGCCGAACTCAATCTGGATGAAGTCCACCATGTCGGGCTCCGTGACGATCTGGGGATACTCATACAGTCCCGCGTGGATGTCCGCCAGCTTCTCAATGAGAATCAGCATTTCCTCATGGGTTAGGGGCTGCAGACGGATGACGGGGGAAAGCAGATCCTTGTGCTCTCCGGTGAAGTGGCCGTCAGCCAGCCGGGAGCGGAGGGCTTCGTAGCTGTAGACGCCCCGGCGGGGATCCTCCATGCACTGGGGGGTGCCGCAGAGGATGATGCCGAAGTGCTGGGCCTTGCCTTGCATGGTGTCGTTGTACATGGTGAGGATCTTCTCATAGTTATACTGCCGGGTGATGGCGTTGGGAATCTTGTAGATATTCACCAGCTCGTCGATGAGCACCAGCATTCCGGCGTAGCCCGCCTGCTTGAGGAAAGCGGCGAAGAGCTTCAGGTATTCGTACCAGTCGTCGTCGGTGATGACGATGTTCACCCCCAGCTCCTGCCGGGCTTCGGATTTGGTGGGGTATTCGCCCCGGAACCATTTGAGCACCTTGGCCTTCAGGGCATCGTCTCCATTGATATGGGCCTCATAATACAGGGTCAGCAGCCGGGCAAAGTCGAAACCGTGCACCATCTCGTTCAGGGAGTAGATCACCGCGGAGATGCGCTTTTCCACCAGCTTCGCAAGCCCCGGATCCGTGGCGCCAAGACCGGAGGATACCATGACCTCCTGCTGGACGGAGCTGATCCAGCGATCCAGTATCAGCGACAGCGCGCCGCCCTCGGGCTTGGTTTTGGTGGACATATTCCGGATCAGTTCCTTGTAGGTGGCAAGGCCCTGGCCCCGGGTGCCCTGGAGCCTCCGCTCCGGGGACAGATCCGCGTCCACCACCACGAAATTCTTCGCCATGACGTAATTGCGGATAGTCTGCAGCAGAAAGCTCTTGCCGCTGCCGTACTGACCTACGATGAAGCGGAAGGAGGCGCCGCCGTCGGCTACGATCTCCACATCCCGCAGCAGGGCGTCAATTTCCTCCTTGCGCCCCACGGCCACATATTGAAGCCCCACCCGGGGCACCACGCCGCCCTTCAGAGAATTGATCAGAGCCTGGGCGATTCGTTTGGGTATTTTCATGGGTGTACCATCTCTTTCAGTTCTTCAATATAGTCTCCCACCAGCTCCGGGCGGTCATTCATTTCCAGCACGGAGTCCGCGAAGGTATCGTAGAGCTTGTCGTTGATGCCGTCCACCAGAACGGAGAGCAGGTGCCCTTCGGACTGAACCCAGCTCAGATCCCCGCCGTAGAGCAG
This sequence comes from uncultured Clostridia bacterium, assembly GCA_945949735.1. Classification (GTDB taxonomy): domain Bacteria; phylum Bacillota; class Clostridia; order Oscillospirales; family Oscillospiraceae; genus Faecousia. The sequence continues at coordinate 26,701 of CAMFFO010000002.1, forward strand.
GCAGCGGAGCAGCCGATATTCCGCATCGTCCAGAGGCGTGTCCGCGGAGGGCTCCGGTGCGGGAGGCTCCGGGGCCTGGGGTTCCTCCGGCTCCAGCTCCTCCTCCACGGTCAGCTTGTCCCGGGTCAGGGCGGCGTCGGAGCGGATGGAGGACAGCTTGGAATAGTCAATGGTAATGACCTTCGCTTTGGCGGCCTCCTTTTGGGCAAGCAGCTTCTGAATCTCCTCGCGGATCAGCTTCAGGAGCCATTTGGTGTCCGTCTCACACTTGACCGGATGGCCATAGCCGTATTCCTGACGCATGAAGGAATCGATGGTTTTTACCAGTTGGTTCAACCTGGTGTTGGGGCGCTGGTGGATGTCCAGGCGGTAGAGGGTCCAGAAGCCGTTGCGGCACCGGTAGAGGGTATACCGGCTCAGACGGTATTCCCGGTCCCGGGATTTCTCCCGGTGGCAGAATACGGCGGTGGAGAAGGGGGCGGCGAACAGTTCCATAGGCTTGCCGAAATACTGCTGAATGAAGGTATTTTTGCGGTGGGCATAGTGGTCGGAGACCTTCCGGAGCACCCGGACAATGATCTCGTCCATGTCCTCCCGGTTCCCGGCGTAGAATTTCGAGCGATCAAGCCACTTGGTAAAGTACCGAACCGCCTCTATGACTTTTTCTTTTTCCTGGGTCTGCACGTCCTCCAGCATGGCAGCATAATTGTCAAAAACCATCTGGGGCAGGGCGGCAAGCAGCCCCGGATCCAGTTCGAAATAGGCTGCGTACTCATACAGCCACTGGTTCAGGTAGGGGAGAATCCTGTCGTCCAGGGAGCCGTAATCCTTGTGGAAGCGCAGCAGCTTCTCATAGCCGTCCAGAGGGTCTGTCACGCCGATCTGGTTGAGGAGCTCGTAGATGTAGAGAAACGCGAAGGACAGGGAGGTTTTCTGCAGGTTTCCCGCCCGGAGCTTCGTCCGCCAGGAAAAGTAGCCCCGCAGCTCCTGATCGGAGAGAGCCTGGTACGTGGGGTAATAGCAGGTCACGTTCTTGTCAAAGGGGTAATCATCGGAATAGAATTCCAGAAGCTTTGCCTGCTTGAGAAACAAAGCGCTGCGGGAATCCCGGGCGCCCGGGCCGCTTTCCAGGGAGCGGGCCGCCTGAAGCGCGGCGGGAAGGCGTTCCCTGGGCTGTTCGTTCCGGGGACGGATGGACTCCTCCCGGAATACGGTGGAGTAGAACCACTCGGCGGCTTTCTTCATTCGGTTGGTATCCGTGGCCCTCACCCCTCGGTCAAATGTTTGCTAATATCATACACGATTGGAAGGAAACAGTCAAGGGGCGGTTGGGGATTCCTGGAAAGATCCTCTTAGGGGAGGAAAGACAAAGCCCCGGAACCAATCAGGTTCTGACCAGTGCTTGCGGTCTTAACCAGCTTCCCACTGCCAGTGTTCAGCTTGTTTGTGAAGCAGACGGTTCTCGCGGCACCTGCGGTCACAGCCATCGAATGCTGGTTTCCCATGACGGAGGAATTTGCGCGGAGGCATTCCCGGCCGGCATAAACGGAGTACCTTCACCGGGAGATGAGCGGGTTTCCCTGCTTCTGTCCCCGGAGCCTGTGGGAATCACGTCCGCGTGGGGAAGCCTGATTGAGAATCTGTTCATCCTTCCCCAGGCGCAGAACAGGGGGGACGGCAGCAGGCTGCTCCGCTTTGCCATGGCCATGCGTAAGGGAACGCCGGAGCTCTGGATTCCGGAGAACAACGAGGGGGGCAGGCGATACCGAGGTTCGGATTCCGAGAAACCGGAAGGGCGAATCCGCTGAGCGATACCCTGCGGGAGATCCGGATGGTTTTCGCCGGCGGCATGGGTGAATTGTAAAGGAAATTGTGGTTATTTTTTCACAACGCTTGTTTTTTCCGGGGAAGGACGCTATAATGGAGACAAATGAGCATATGGAGAGCGTGGGTATGGCAAACAATGTACAGCACCCGGATTGGGACGACCTGGGCCGGAGCATCCAGGAGGCCGTGGACAGGGCCGTGGGTTCCCGGGACTTTGGAAAACTGAATCAAACCATTTCCGACATTGCCGGGAAAGCGGTGGATATGGGCGCACAGGCCGTGCGCAAGGGTGTGGAGAACGCGTCCCGCCCCAGGCCCGAATACAAGATCGCAAAACCCAACCTGCCCCAGGAGAAGGTGCAGCTTCCTGCCGTCTACGCGAAAACCGGAGGGATGACCGCCTGGGGCGTGGTGAAAACCACCTTGGGAGGAATGCTGTCCTTTTCGTTCCTGATCGCGCTGCTGACCCGGCTGCTGTCCTTTGCCCTGATGGGCACGGCGATTCTGACCTGGGGCATGGCGGCGCTGGGGGTGCTCTTTTTGGGCTCGGTCTGGACGCTGGGCAGCGGCATATCCGACCTGTGCACGCTGAGCCGGTTCAACCGCTACCGCAGGGCCCTTGGGACAAGCACCCACCTGGCCCTGGAAAAGCTGGCCCGGAGTGTGGGAAAAACAGAGAAATTCGTCCGCCGGGAGGTTCAGCGGATGATCGACAAGGGCCTTTTCCTGGAAGGCCACCTGGACAAGGAGGAGACCTGCCTCATCACCAGCAACGAAACCTACCGCAATTTTGAGCGCAGCCGGTTGGAGCTGGAGGCGCGCCAGCGTCAGGAGGCGGAGGAGAAAAGACTCCTGGCCGCCCGGGAGGCTGCCGAACGGCAGCGGAAGGCCGTGTCGGCCCCGAATGCCCAGGTGCAGGAGGTACTGGATCGGGGAAATGCTTTCATTGCCCAGATCCGCAGCTGCAACGACGCCATCCCCGGGGAGGAAATCTCCGGGAAGATCTCCCGGATGGAGCTGATCGTTCAGCGGATTTTCCAGCGGGCGGAGCAGCATCCGGAGATTGTCCCCGATTTGAAGAGGCTGATGGATTATTACCTGCCCATGACGGTGAAGCTCCTTACCGCTTACGCCGAGATGGACGCCCAGCCCGTCCAGGGGGAGACCATTCAGGCCTCCAAGCGGGAGATCGAGGACACCCTGGACACCCTGAACCTGGCCTTTGAAAAGCTGCTGGATTCCGTATTCAAGGAGACGGCCATGGACGTTTCCAGCGATATTTCCGTACTGAACACCCTCCTTGCCCGGGAGGGACTGGCGGAGGATGAATTGACGAAACTCCAGAAACAGAATATCTGACGAGAAAAGGAGAATCCTTATGGAAGACATTAACAAGCCCATTGTACCCAGCCTGACCCTGGAGCCTGATCTGGTGGAGGCACCCCAGCTGGCGGTGGCGGAGGAAACCGCCCTGCAGCAGCCCCAGGTGGAGGAGCCGGCGCTGACCCCCCAGGAGCGGGAGATGGTGGCCCAGGTTGCCGCCAAGATCGACGTGGAGAACACCGCCCAGATTCTGCAGTACGGCGCGGGAACCCAGAAGAAAATGGCGGATTTCTCCGACGCGGCCCTGGCCAACGCCCGCACCCAGGACTTAGGCGAGGTGGGCGACCTGATCGTCAGCGTGGTGGGAGAGCTGAAGGGCATGGACGCCGATGAGGAAAAGAAGGGCTTCCTGGGCTTCTTCCGTAAGCAGGCTGACAAGCTGGAGACCATGAAGAGCCGCTACGCCAAGGCGGAGGTCAATGTGGAGAAAATTGCCGACGCCCTGGAGCAGCATCAGGTGCGGCTGCTGAAGGACTCCGCGCTGCTGGACAAGATGTATGAGCAGAACCTGGCCTACTTCAAGGAGCTGACCATGTACATCCTGGCTGGCAAGCAGAAGCTGGAGCAGGTGCGCACTGGGAAGCTGCGGGAGCTGGAGCAGCAGGCCAAGGCTTCGGGCCTGGCGGAGGATGCCCAGGCTGCCAAGGACCTGGCGGACAAGTGCGCCCGGTTTGAGAAAAAGATCCACGATCTGGAGCTGACCCGTGCTATTTCCATTCAGACTGCCCCCCAGATCCGGATGATCCAGAACAACGACAATGTGATGGTGGAGAAAATCCAGACCACCCTGATGAATACCATCCCCCTGTGGAAGAACCAGATGGTGCTGGCTCTGGGCATAGCCCACTCCACCGAGGCTGCTCAGGCCCAGCGGCAGGTGACGGACATCACCAACGCCCTGCTGAAGCAGAACGCTGAGAAGCTGCACATGGCCTCCGTGGAGACCGCCAAAGAGGCGGAGCGGGGCATCGTGGATATCGAGACCCTGAAAAAGACCAACGCCGAGCTGATCCAGACCCTGGATGACGTGATGAAGATTCAGACCGAGGGCCGCGCCCAGCGCCTGGCCGCCGAGGCGGAAATGGCAAAGATGGAGAACGACCTGAAAGCCAAGCTCCTCCAGATCCGGGACGGACAGTAAACGGCATCCAGGGAAGGAAAATTGTTGTTTACAGTTTTCAAGCACCTTACGTTGCTACCGTAGGGGCGGATATTATCCGCCCGAAACGTTCCGGTTTTTGAGCATTTCCGGTGAATATGCGTGCTATCAATGCGGTAAGGTTGCGGGCGGATAATATCCGCCCCTACGGTGATAGTGCTGTAAACAACAATTTACATTCCTATCATACAAATAGCACCCTTCCGGGTTCCGGAGGGGTGCTGTTTATATGCGGGAGAGGAAGAGAATTCCTGCCAGAAGCTGCAGAGCCAGGATCAGGGGAATTCCAATGGTGAATTTGGGGTGCCGGGTTTTGTGGCGGGCGGTGTACATTCCGATCAGAGCGCCCAGGCTGCCGCCCAGCAGGGCGGAGGTCATCAGGACGGATTCGGGGATGCGCCACTTCTTTTTTCTGGCGCGGTGCTTGTCCGCAAGCATAAGTCCGAAGGCCAGGGCATTGATTAAAGCGAGGTACAGGCAAAGTATCATCTGAGAATCCTTTCGGGAGGGATGGATAATGAAAAAACTGTTCTGGATGCTCCTTCCGCTTCTGCTTCTGGCGGGGTGCGCCGCCCGGGAAACCATGGAAACCCTGGGGGATATCCCGGTGGAGGGGACGGCTGCACCGCAGAGGCAGATCAGCGTGAAATTGCCGGATGAGGCGGCGGTTCCCGCCGCGGAAAGCGACAGCGGGCGGATCTATCTGTGCAAGGATTACGAAATTATCATCCAGACCCTGGAAGCAGGGGATCTGGACGAAACCATCCGGACGCTCTCCGGCTATGACCGGGACAGCCTCACGGTGATGAAAACCCGGGCGGAGGGGGCCGACCGGTACGATTTTGTCTGGGCCGCCGCCGGGGAAAACGGAGAGCGGCTGGGCCGGGCGGTGATATTGGACGACGGAAATTATCACTACACCATGACGGTGCTGAAGGACGCCGAGGCAACAAAAAAGACCCAGGTGGTGTGGCGGACGGTGTTTGAATCCTTTTCTCTGGTCTAGGTAAGCTCTGAATACTGTTCCAGGGTTTCCCTGCACAGCTTCACGCATTCGTCAATGACGCTCTGGGGGTAGACAATCTGCGCTTTTGCCCCAAAGCCGATGACCCAGCTGAGGAACATGGGGGATACGGCCACATCCACGGTGAAGAGAAAATGCTCCTCGCCGTCGGGAATCAGCATGGTATCCCGGCCGAAACGATCCACCACCACATTCACCAGATCCCGGTGGAACCGGAGCTTTACGGTGGTGGACTCTCCGGCGTACATCTGAAACAGCCGGTTGGCGTGTTCTGTCAGGGCTTTGCCTGTCAGTTCCGGGCAGGGGATCCTCTTTTCTTCGGACAATTGGATATCGCTCATCCGATCCACCCGGTAGCTGGTGACCCCGTGCCGGGGGGACAGGGCCAGAAGGTAGCAGTTTTCATGATCCTGGCACAGACCGTAGGGGCTTGCCGTGTAGCTTTTGTCCCGGTAGCGCCGTTTGCCGTCGATCCCCCAGTCAAAATAGCGAAAAACAATCTGCTTGTTGTGAGCGATGGCTTCCTGAATGGCGTCCACGTTGTAGTAGATGGTCTCGTTCATGCTTTTGACCCGACCGGACACCAGAACGTCCCGCCGCATGAGCTTGGCGTCGTAAACGCTGCACTGGCTGCACAGCTTCTCGATCAGCTCCCGGGATTTCTTGGCGGTGAGGAACCGGCTGGACTGGACGGCGTCAATGAGCAGCTTCAGCTCCGGCAGCTCGAAGTTCCGGGAGGCGATGTAATAGCCGCCGTTCTTCCCGGGGAGGGACACGATATCCATGCCGTAGTCCTGGAGGGCCGCAATGTCCGAATAGACGGTCTTGCGGTCACAGACAATATTGTGCTGCTGCTCCAGCATGGACAGCAGCTCCGAAGCTCTCACCGGGTGATCCTGGTGAGAGTTTTGCAGCAGATAGTCCTGAATATAAAAGATCTTCAGCTTTTGGTTGTCGGATTTCGGCATGGAACTCCCTCCTTTCCTTCAGTATAGCACATCTATTCGGCGGTGCAAACGGAAAATTTGCATTTTTTAAGGAAATGTGGTATGGTAAGGCGAAAGGAGGGGCTGCATATGATTTACGTAGGCTGCCATTTGTCCGCTGCGGCGGGGTACGAGGCCATGGTGCGCACCGCGCTGGACATCGGCGCAAATACCTTCGCCTTCTTTACCCGGAATCCCCGGGGAAGCCGAGCGAAAAGGGAGGATCCCGCGGATGCCACCGCTGCCGTGGAGCTTCTGGAGAAAAACGGGTTTGGGCCGCTGGTTGCCCATGGAGCGTATACCATGAATCTGTGTACGGCGGAGCCTGAGGCCAGGGCTTTCGCGGCGGAGGTGCTGCGGGACGATCTGCGCCGGATGGCGGCGATTCCGGGACAGTATTACAATTTCCATCCCGGCAGCCATGTGGGCCGGGGAACCGAGGCTGGGATTGCGGATATCGCCGCGGCCCTGAAAAAGGCTCTGGAGCCCGGGTATCCCGTGACGGTTCTGCTGGAAACCATGGCCGGCAAGGGCAGCGAAATCGGGGGCAGCTTCCGGGAGCTGAAGGACATCCTGGACGCGGTTGGCTCCAACAGGGTTGGGGTGTGCCTGGATACCTGCCACGTCTACGATGGCGGGTACGATATTGTGGGGAATCTGGACGGGGTGATCGCGGAATTCGACGCGGTGATCGGTCTGGGGAGGCTCAAGGCCCTCCACATCAACGATTCCAAGAATCCCATGGGCAGCCGGAAGGACCGGCATGAATGTCTTGGAAAAGGAAGTCTGGGGTACGATACCTTCCGGGCTATTGTCAATCACCCTGTGCTGAAAGGGCTCCCCATGATTTTGGAAACCCCCAACGAGCTTCCAGGCTACGCCGAAGAAATCCAGTGGCTTCGCAGCGCGGAGAACTGATTGGGCAGCATGGGGGAGGAAGGTAAATTGTTGTTTACAGTTTTCAAGCACCTTACGTTGCTACCGTAGGGGCGGATATTATCCGCCCGAAACGTTCCGGTTTTTGAGCATTTCCGGTGAATATGCGTGCTATCAATGCGGTAAGGTTGCGGGCGGATAATATCCGCCCCTACGGTGATAGTGCTGTAAACAACAATTTACCATCCCTGCGCGGGTGTATTTAAGAAATATTAATTTGACAGCGGGCGGGTTTTGTGCCATGCTATACTAGTGATGTTATGGAAGAAGGGACGGTGACGGTATGGAAGGCTTGCTGGAGGCGTTTTATGCGTCCAGGGATACCTATGTCAGCGTGTATCTGGGACTGCTTCGGTACGCTGCGCCGCTGCTTGCTGTTTTTTTGCTGGTGCGGTGCGCAAAGCCTTTGCTGACATTTCGCCGGGAGCCGGAAATCTGGGCCTGGCTGAATCTGCCGGGGGACAATCAGATCCCCATTACCCACTGGGAAAACGTGATCGGACGGAGCAAAAGCTGTGACGTGACCATTAATTTTCCTACGGTATCCCGCAATCACGCGGTGCTGACCCGCTACGACGACGGCAGCTGGACCATTACCGATGCCGGCTCCAAGGACGGCGTGCAGGTCAATGGAGATCCTGTGCAGATCAGTGTCATCCGGGAGAAGGATGTGATCTCCATCGGCGGCGTGGATATGCGGCTGCAGCCCATCACCGCCAAGCAGGAGCAGCGTCAGGCGGAGCTGCGCACCAAGGCTGCCAGCGGCTGGGACAGCGTGGGCAATTTGCTGGTTCTGACACTGCTGCAGTGCCTGATGGTGTTGGGATATCTTCTCGCGGGGAACCGGGAGGACTTTATGACCATCCTCCAGGGTTTTGGCGGGATCATGATCTGCCAGTGGGCGCTGCTGATCTTCTATCTGATCATCCGCAGAACCTCCTTCGAGGTGGAAACCCTGGCATTCTTCCTGTGTACCGTGGGTATGGCGGCCATCGCCTCGGTAAAGCCGGGGGAGACAGTTAAGCAGCTTATTGCCATGGCGCTGGGTGTCGTGACATTCCTGGCTGTGGGCTGGTCGCTGCGGGATCTGGAGCGTGCCAAGATTGTCCGTTATCTTGCCGTGGTGGCGGGCGTGGGCTTCCTGGTGATCACACTGCTCTTCGGCCGGGAATACTATGGTGCGAAGAACTGGCTGGTGATCGGGGGAATGTCCCTGCAGCCCTCGGAGCTGAGCAAGCTCTGTTTCGTCTACGCGGGAGCCTCCACCATGGATCGGATTATGAACAAGCGCAATATCATCCTGTTTATCGCCTATTCCGTGGTGATCTGCGGATTTTTGGCGCTGATGAATGATTTCGGAACTGCGCTTATCTTTTTCTGCGCGTTTCTGGTCATCGCGTACCTGCGCTCCGGGAATATGGGCACCATCGCCCTGGCCGTGACAGCCCTGGGCTTTGCGGGGGTGCTGGCGCTGAAGATCGCCCCTCACGCCCTGAAACGGTTTGCCGTGTGGCGGCACGTCTGGGAAGATCCCTTCGGGGGTGGTTATCAGCAGACCCAGGCCATGATCTCCATTGCGGCGGGAGGCCTGCTGGGACTGGGCCCGGATCGGGGACGGCTGCAGAAGGTATTCGCGGCGGACTCGGACATTGTGTTCGCCACCGTATCCGAGGAATGGGGACTGATTCTTGCGGTGATTACGGTGCTGTGCATCGTGGTGTTCGGCCTGTTTGCCATTCGAACCGCGAGCGTGACCCGCAGCAGCTTCTATGCCATCGGTGGATGTACCGCCGCCAGCATTCTGGTAATTCAGACCATTCTCAACTGTCTGGGCACCGTGGATGTGCTTCCCTTTACCGGCGTCACCTTCCCCTTCTTAAGCAACGGCGGTACCAGCATGATCGGGGCGTGGGGACTTCTTGGCTTTGTCAAGGCGGCGGATACCCGGCAGAATGCCAGCTTTGCCGTCCGCTTTACAGGCGGTGGGAGGGATTCCGATGAATAGAGTTGTAAAAAGAAGCTGGCTTATGGGCCTGTTTGTGTTCCTGCTGCTGGGAGGGCTGTGCTGGTTCCTCTTTGAATACGCCGTATCCGCGCCGAAGTGGATCGGCTCGGCGGGCTCCAGCTATGTCCATGCCGGAACCGTTGGCTACGGCAGCGTGACCGACCGGGCGGGGGAGAGTCTGCTGGAAATTGGCGACAGCAAGGCCTACAGTACCGACGCGGCCACCCGGATCTCTACCATGCACTGGCTGGGTGACCGGCAGGGGAACATTTCCGCGCCCGTCATTTCCAACTACGCGGCGGATATGTCCGGATATGACATCCTGAACGGTGTGTACGATTTTTCAGGACTGGGCGGGGAAATGGAGCTGACCATTTCCGCCCGGGTGCAGAACACGGCCATGGAGGCCCTGGCGGGAAGAAAGGGCACCGTGGCGGTTTACAATTATAAGACCGGGGAGATCCTCTGTGCAGTGAGCGGGCCCTCCTATGACCCGGATAACATTCCGGATCTGACGGGGGAGGCTTATGAGGGCGTGTTTCTGAACCGCTTTGTTCAGTCATCCTACGTCCCCGGTTCCATCTTCAAGGTGGTGACCGCTGCCGCTGCCCTGGACTGCGTGCCGGACATTCTGGACAGAACCTTCCGCTGCGACGGGGTGGTTCAGTACGGCGAGGAACGGGTCACCTGCGAGAAGGCCCATGGAACGCTGGATCTGAAGGGCGCCCTGGCCCATTCCTGCAACTGCTGCTTTGCTCAGATCGCCGAGCTGGTGGGCAGGAAAAACATGAATGCCTATGTGAAACAGTTCGCCATTACGGAGCCGGTACGCTTTGACGGCATCACCACCGCCAAGGGCAATTACGACGTGTCCGAGGCGGCTCCGGTGTCCTTCGCCTGGAGCTGTATCGGCCAGTATACGGATCTTGTCAATCCTTGCCGCTTTCTGACCTTTATGGGCAGCATTGCCGGGGGAGGGGTTGGGGCGGAGCCCTACATCGTTTCCAGCGTCAGCGCGGGAGGAAAGCAGGTGTACACGGCCCAGACTGTGAAAACAGGCCGGATCGTATCCGAAGAGGTGGCCGGCATCCTCCGGGAGTATCTGGAGAATAATGTGAATACCATCTACGGCGCGGGAAATTTCCCGGGACTCACCGTCTGCGCCAAGTCAGGAACCAGCCAGCTGGGAGGGGGACAGACCTCCAACGCCATGTTTGCCGGGTTTGTGGCGGAGGAAGCGTATCCGCTGGCATTCCTTGTTGTGGTGGAAAACGGAGGCTACGGCGCCAGCACCTGCGTGCCCATCCTCTCCCGGGTTCTGGCTGCCTGCAAGGAGGTCTTGGACGGAGAATAACCGGTTTGTGCATTGTTGACAAAAAACTACAGAATTGTTAAGAGAATATGTAGTGTTTGCCTCGTTGACAAATGTCCTCCCATGAGATACAATAGCTTCAAATTCAAGGGGAGGTACAAAGCAATGACCGAACGGTTTTCTTCTGCAACCAGTCGTTCCAACCGCTGTTTCGCAGCGGCTGCCTGTGCTGCCTCCTCTTCCGTCCGCGATCTATTGGACACTGCCGAATTGCTGGTAGTGTCCATTTTCGCGCTTTGCCTGCTGGTACTGCGAATTATGCTGCCAATTGGGTAACCGGAATTCATGTTGTATGAAGAAGCGGTTACGACGAAACGTAGCCGCTTTTTTATAGTATGAAGAAAAGGAGAATACATTATGAAAAAGGTACTTGCACTTGTTTTGGCTGTTATCATGGTGATGTCCCTGGCCGCCTGTGGCAGCAAGACGGATACCCCCACCGAGGCTCCGAAAACCGACGATGCCCCGCAGACCACCGAGGCTGTCGGCTCCGACGCCGCTCCTGCCGGTGCGATCAAGGTCGGCGCCATCGGCCCTCTGACCGGTGACTACGCCATCTACGGAAGCGCTGTTGCCAATGGCATCCAGATCGCAATCGAGGAGATCAACGCCAAGGGCGGCCTGCAGTTCGAGCTGCTGAGCGAGGATGATCAGGGCGATCCCACCATGTCCGTGAACGCCTACAACGTGGAGATGGAAAAGGGTATGCAGGTTCTGCTGGGCACCACCACCTCCGGCGCCTGCGCCGCGGTTGCTGACGTTGCCAACGAGGAGCGCGTATTCGTTCTGACTCCCTCCGCTTCCAACCCCGTTGTCAACGAGGGTAAGGATAATGTTTACCAGGTTTGCTTCACCGACCCCAACCAGGGCGCTTCCTCCGCACAGACCATTAAGAGCCTGGGCCTGGGCACCAAGATCGCTGTGATCTGGAACAACGCGCAGGACTACTCCACCAGCATTTACCAGTCCTTCATGGCGAAGGCTCAGGAGATCGGCCTGGAGGTCGTTTCCGACACCACCTTCTCCGATGACGGCAACGCTGACTTCTCCGTCCAGCTGCAGGACGCTGCCAACGCCGGCGCGGATCTGGTATTCCTGCCCATCTACTACACCCCCGTTGTTGCCATTATGCAGCAGGCTGACGCCGCCGGTTACGGCTTCAAGTTCTTCGGCGTTGACGGCATGGACGGCCTGCTGGCCGTGGAAGGCTTCAACACCGCTCTGGCCGAAGGCTCCTACATGCTGACCCCCTTCGATGCCAACAAGACCGATGACCTGACCGCTTCCTTCGTGGCCAGCTACGAGGCCAAGTTCGGCGTTACCCCCAACCAGTTTGCCGCTGACGCCTATGACGCCATGTACATTTTCTACGCTGCCTGCCAGGAGCTGGGCTTCACCTCCGAGACGACTCCTCAGGAGATCTGCGAGGCCATGATCCCCTGGATGCAGAGCTTCACCTACACCGGACTGACCGGCGAGGGCATGGTATGGACCGCTGACGGCTGCGTGAGTAAGGTTGCCACCGCTTACGTTATCAGAGACGGCGCTTACGCTTCCGTTGACTGATGCGTTGACTCCATTCCGCTAAAACAAACCGGGCGGGTCCCGCTCCCGTGGAAAAGGATCCGCCCGGTTCCATGCCTCTCCCGGGATGACAAGCCATGGTCACCCCCCGGGGAGTGACCGGGGCTTATCACCCTGGAAAACAATGAAAAAGAAGGAAGGAAAAACGGTATGACAATGTTCTTGTCCAACCTGATTAGTGGGATCAGCCTGGGCAGCGTCTATGCCATCATCGCGCTGGGATACACCATGGTGTACGGCATTGCGAAAATGCTGAACTTTGCTCACGGCGATATTATTATGGTGGGCGCGTATATCTGCTTTACCTGTCTGTACAGTCTGGGGCTTTCTCCTGCGGTGGGGGTTCTGGCCTCTGTGATGGTGTGTACGCTGCTTGGCATCCTGATCGAACGTCTGGCCTACAAGCCTCTGCGGCAGGCCACATCTCTTGCCGTGCTGATCACTGCCATCGGCATGAGTTATTTTCTGCAGAATTTGGCCCAGATGATCTGGGGCGCCAACCCCAAGAGCTTCCAGACCGTGATCCCCGCCGGAAATCTTTCCATTATGGGCGGAGAACTGAAGATCTCCTATGTTTCCATGGTTACCATCGCCGCATCCGTGGTCGTTATGGTAGCCCTTTCGCTTTTTGTCGGACGCACCAAGATGGGACGCGCCATGCGCTGTGTGTCGGAGGATAAGGGCGCGGCACAGCTGATGGGTGTCAACGTGAATCTGACCATTTCCGTGACCTTCGCCATCGGTTCCGCCCTGGCCGCCATAGCCGGTGTGCTGATGTGCTCGGCTTATCCCACCCTGAAGCCGACCACCGGCGCCATGCCCGGCATCAAGGCGTTCACCGCTGCGGTATTTGGCGGCATCGGCTCCATTCCCGGCGCAATGCTTGGCGGCATTCTGCTGGGTGTCATCGAAATCCTGGGCAGAGCCTACGTCTCCTCGGAACTGGGTGATGCGTTTGTTTTTGCGGTGCTGATCCTCGTCCTGCTGATCAAACCCACCGGTTTGCTTGGCAAGAAGATTCACGAGAAGGTGTGAGGTGGCAGATATGAAAAAGACAACGGTTTCCAAGCTGCTCCAAAAGTACCTTCCCTATGTGATCGTGATCGTGGGCTTCGCGGTGTGCCAGTCCATGGTATCCGCTGGTACGATGCCCCGCACGACGAAATCCCTGCTGATTCCTGTGTGTGTCTATATTGTAATGGCGGTTTCCCTGAACCTGACCGTCGGTATTTCCGGCGAGCTGAGTTTGGGCCATGCCGGCTTCATGTCAATCGGCGCCTTTACCGGTATCGTGATCGCGGCTTATGTCCGTGAGGTGTTCGGATGCTCGGAATCGCTGCAGCTGCTGATTTCCATTGCTGCCGGCGGTGTGATGGCTGGGCTATTCGGTTTCCTGATCGGAATTCCGGTGCTCCGTCTGCAGGGCGACTACCTGGCCATTGTGACCCTGGCCTTCGGTGAGATCATCCGCAACATACTAAACTGCATTTACATCTCCGTTGACGGCTCCGCGCTGCGGTTCTCCTTTAATCAGCCCAATCTTCCCGGTAAGCTCCTGTTCCGCGGCCCCACCGGCGCCACCGGCGTCACCCGGATCGCTACCTTCACGGCGGGATTCATCCTGGTTCTTTTCACGCTGTTTGTGGTTTTGAATCTGGTGCATTCCCGCTCCGGCCGTGCGATCATGGCTGTTCGGGACAACAAGATCGCTGCGGAAGCCTGCGGACTGGACGTGACCAAATACCGCATGATGGCGTTTGTTACCTCCGCAGCTTTGGCAGGTATGGGCGGCGCGCTGTTCGGACAGAACTATTCCACGCTGACTCCCGCCAATTTCTCCTTCAATGCGTCGATCCTGATCCTTGTGTATGTGGTGCTGGGCGGTATCGGCAACATCACCGGATCGATCATTGCCGCAACGATTCTGTATGTCCTGCCTGAGGAGCTGCGTGCCTTTGCTGACTACCGGATGCTGGTTTATGCTGTGGTTCTGATCGGGGTCATGCTGCTGACCAACAACCGGACCATCAAGAATTTCCTGAATTCCCTTCGGGAAAAGATTCGCGGAAATGAAGAGAAGAAGGGCGGTGCGCTGCATGAGTGACAAAATCAAGCGGAAAAGCGACACAAAGATGGTTCCGTTCCCTTCCCACGCCATTGTTCCTGAGCGGGATTTGGGGAGCCGGCCCGTGCTGGAATGCAGCCACCTGGGGATTGATTTCGGCGGCCTGCGTGCCGTGGATGATTTTAACCTGACCATCGGAAAAACGGAAATCGCCGGCCTGATCGGCCCCAACGGCGCAGGCAAAACCACGGTTTTCAACCTGCTTACCAAGGTATACCAGCCTACCTCCGGAACCATCATGGTAAACGGCAAGGATACTGCCGGAATGAATACCGCTCAGGCCAACAAGCTGGGCCTGGCGAGAACCTTTCAGAACATTCGACTGTTCAATCAGATGACTGTGGAGGATAATGTCCGCATTGGCCTGCACAATCAGATTTCTTACGGTATGTTTTCCGGTATTCTCCGCCTGCCGCCTTACTGGTCAGGGGAGAAGAAGCAGCATGAAAAGGCTATGGATCTTCTGTCCATTTTCCACATGGAGAATATGGCCAATGAGAAAGCGGGAAGTCTGCCCTACGGAGCTCAGCGTCGTCTGGAAATCGTCCGGGCCCTGGCCACGAATCCCAGCCTGCTGCTGCTGGATGAGCCTGCCGCCGGTATGAATCCCAAGGAAACGGAAGAGCTGATGGATAACATCATCAAGATCCGTGATCAGTTCCAGATCGCCATTATGCTGATCGAACATGATATGAATCTGGTTATGGGCATCTGCGAGGGCATCTGCGTTCTGAACTTCGGCAGGGTCATCGCCAAGGGTACTGCCGAAGAGATTCAGCATAATCCGGAAGTGATCGAGGCCTACCTGGGCCGTCAGAAGGAGGACTGAATATGAGTGATAAAAAGTGCCTTCTTCGGGCGGATAATCTGAATGTATATTACGGCTCCATCCATGCCATTAAGGATGTGTCCTTTCATGTGGATGAGGGCGAGATCGTGACGCTGATCGGCGCAAACGGCGCGGGAAAGACCACCACGCTGAATACCGTGGCGGGACTCATGAAGCCCAAATCCGGCACGGTCACCTTTGATGGGAAGGTTATTTCCGGAATTCCGGCCGACCGGATCGTGTCCTTGGGCATGGCTCTTTGCCCGGAGGGACGACGGATATTCCAGCATATGACGGTTCGGGAGAATCTGGAAATGGGCGGCTACAGCCGTCCCGGAAGCGAGATTGAAGATTCCATCGAGCAGGTGTTCCAACGGTTTCCCCGGCTGAAGGAGCGGCGCAAGCAGATCGCGGGCACCCTCTCCGGCGGCGAGCAGCAGATGCTGGCAATGTCCAGGGCTCTGATGAGCAAGCCCAAGCTGATGATGCTGGATGAGCCCTCCATGGGTCTGGCGCCCATTCTGGTGGATCAGATCTTTGATATTATCAAGGAGCTCCATCAGGCGGGAACAACGATTCTCCTTGTGGAGCAGAATGCACGCAAGGCGCTGCAGGTGGCTGATCGGGCCTATGTCCTTGAAACGGGCAGCGTGACCCTCAGCGGCACCGGCGCAGAGCTGGCCAGCTCCGACTCGGTCAGAAAAGCGTACCTCGGCGGTTAATTTCAGACACCCCCTGCATACAATGTGCAGGGGGTGTTTTTATGTGCCGGAAACGTCATATGCATGGATGGTGCATGATCTGCCTGGGGTTTGGCATTTTGGTGGGACACTGCCTGGATTCCTGGTTTCTATGCGCGGTAGGAGGCTTTATCCTGGTTGTGGTGGGCTTCTGCACGCTGCGGAGAAGATAGAGCCGGAATGTTGAGCAGATAAATTGGTGTTTGTCGCTTCACGTCCACGATTATCTGTCATTGCGAACCAGTCCGCTTAAGTGGTCGTGGCAATCCCCCGGTTGAAAGGAATCAGGTAACAATTACCGCCAAGAATTGCGGCGAAACTCACTTTTACCGGTACTTTTCGGTACATTTCCCCTCTAAGTAAGGGGATTGCCACGACCAGTGTGCGCACTGGTCTCGCAATGACAGTATTTTTTCGGGTTCGCACTTGTAAACAACAATTTACATAAGGAATATCCTTGTCCCCCGGGGAATATGCTTTGGTAACACTGCGTGGAGAAGGAGTGATCCGCATGGAGATTCAATTTAAAAACTACGCCTGCGCCTGCCTGGACACGTGCTTGTGGGAGGTTCAGAATGCCGAAGGGACGCTGGAGATTCGCGTGCCGGATGGAATGCCGGATATCGGCAGGATTCTGGCTTCCTGGGGACAGCCTATCCTGAGAGGGAAGGAATGGAGAAGTGAGCAGATTTCCTTCTCCGGAGGAATGATGGTATGGGTGCTGTACGCGCCGGAGGACGGAAGCGCGCCTGGATGCCTGGAGGGGTGGATTCCGTTCCAAATGCGCTGGGATCTGCCTGGGAATATCCGGGATGGTCAGATCCGCATAGGGCTGACGACTCGGTTTGTGGATGCCCGGTCGGTTTCTGCCAGGAAAATCATGATTCGCGCGGGGCTGGCAGCCATGGCCGAGGCCTGGACACCCGGGGAAGCGCAGCTTTATTCCCCCGAGGAGATCCCCAAGGGGGTGGAGCTGAAACGGGAGCGGTACCCAATGCGGCTGCAGAAGGAGGCGGGAGAGAAAACCTTCCTGCTTGCCGAGGAGCTGCCCCTGCCCGGCTCCGCGCCCCAGCCGGAGAAGATCCTCTACTGCAGCTTAAGTCCGGAGGTAACGGATCAGAAGGTGATGGCGAACAAGGTGGTTTTCCGGGGAAACGGAAATCTTCATATGCTTTATACCGCGGAGGGCGGACAGATTCATAGCTGGGACTTCCCCCTGGCGTTTTCCCAGCTGGCGGAGCTGGAGGAGAGCTATTCCGGGGACGCCCAGGTCAGCGTTATCCTCTGCGCCACCACTCTGGAGCCGGAAATAGACGATGAGGGTGTTCTGAAGCTGAAGTGCGCGCTGGTTGGACAGTATTTGGTGGATGATATTCAGACCGTAGAGGTTGTGACGGATGCTTACTGTCCGGGAAGAAGCATGGAAATGACCATTCAGGAGCTCTGCTTGCCCGTGATTCTGGATTCCAGTAAAGAGAGCGTTTTTGGAGAGCAATCCATTCCTGCGGGAGGAAATCTGGCGGCGGATGTTCAGCTGCAGGCGGATTACCCAAGCGTCCGTTCCGGTGAGGACGGCCTGCAGATCGAGATTCCCGGTTCCATGCAGGTGCTCTATTATGACCGGGATGGGACACTGCAAAGCACAACATCCCGCTGGGAGGGCAAATGCAGCCTCCGCGCGGACGGGGATTCCCAGGTGATCGCCCGGCCCCTTCCAACCCCGGAACCACAGCTTATGGTGGGCGGCGAGCGTATGGACGCCCGGTGGGAGCTTCCCATGGAGATTGTCACCACGCAGCGAACCCACATTCCCATGGTCACCGGGCTGGAACTGGGGGAGGCGAAGAAACCCGAACCGGGCCGCCCCTCTCTGATTCTGAAGCGGGTGGGTTCGGACGGCCTCTGGGAGATTGCCAAGCACACAGGCTCCACCATGGAGGCCATCCGCAAGGCCAATAACCTCCGGGATGAGCCGGAACAAGGACAGATGCTCCTGATCCCGGTAGGATTGTAACGGCCAATTGCAGGATAAATTGTTGTTTACAGCACTATCACAGTAGGGGCGGATATTATCCGCCCGCAACCTTACAGCATTGATAGTACGCACATTCACCGGAAATGCTCAAAAACCGGAACGTTTCGGGCGGATAATATCCGCCCCTACGGTAGCAACGTAAGGTGCTTGAAAACTGTAAACAACAATTTTCAACATAAAGACAGCCTGCAGTGTGGGGCCGCGAAAACGCCGTTCCGGGGGAGAACCGGGACGGCGTTTGGGCAGGCTGTCGCGTTTGGGGGAAGGACCTGCCTGGAAACAGCTTAACGAAAATCCTCTGTCATTAGCAAGGGGAATCTGTCGAAGAGAACGCCGGGGAGAAGAAAGAAGTTTTTTCGGTTTCCGCTTGTCATAGCATTGTTTTGGTGGTATAATATCGGGTAGAATTTTTATATAGAAGGTGTATTCCATGACAAAAATCGATATTTACTCCGGGTTCCTGGGCGCCGGAAAAACGACCCTGATCAAGAAAATGATCCAGGAGGGCTATCAGGGGGAGAAGCTGGTACTCATTGAGAACGAATTCGGTGAGATCGGCATTGACGGCGGATTCCTGCAGGATGCGGGCATCAACATCACCGAGATGAATTCCGGCTGCATCTGCTGCTCTCTGGTGGGTGACTTCGGAAAGGCTCTGGTTAAAGTCATTGACGAGTATCATCCCGACCGGATCATCATTGAACCCTCCGGCGTGGGCAAGCTGTCCGATGTGATCGGCGCGGTGAAGAAGGTTATGAACGAGGATGTTACGCTTGGTCATACCGTGGCTGTGGTGGACGCGGGCAAGGTCAAGGTGTATATGAAGAACTTCGGTGAGTTCTATAACAACCAGGTGGAGACTGCCTCTGCCATCATTCTCTCCCGTACCGATTCCATTCCCCAGGCGAAGCTGGACGCCGCCGTGGCCATGCTGCGGGAGCACAATGACAAGGCGGCCATTGTCACAACCCCCTGGGGTCAGCTCACCGGGGCGCAGCTGATGGACGCCATGGAGGGACAATCCTCCCTGGCCCGGGAGCTGGCGAAGCTGGAGGAGGAGCATCACCATCATCACGACCATGACGACGATGACGATGATTGCTGCTGCCATGACCATGAAGAGCATGGACACCATCATCACGACCATGATGATGACGATGATGGCTGCTGCCATGACCATGAAGAGCATGAGCATCACCATCACGATCATGAGCACCATCATCATGACCATGACGACGATTGCTGCTGCCATGACCATGAGGAGCATGAGCACCACCATCATGATCATGACGAGAACTGCACCTGTGGCTGCCACGACCATGGGCACCATCACCATGACCATCACGCCGATGAGGTCTTTACCTCCTGGGGCGTGGAGACTGCCAGAAAGTTCGACAAGGCCGCGGTGGAAGCCGCTTTGAAGGAACTGGACACCGGGAAATACGGCGCGGTGCTTCGCGCCAAGGGCATTCTGCCTGCAGCAGACGGAAGCTGGATCCACTTTGATTATGTTCCTGAGGAGATCAATGTGCGTACCGGCGGTGCGGATATCACCGGCAAGCTGTGCGTCATCGGCTCCAAGCTGGACGAGAAGGGCATCGCGGCTCTCTTTGGGGTGTAAGCCATGCAGCAGATTCCAGTCTATGTCTTTACCGGGTTCCTGGATTCCGGAAAGACGAAATTCATCCAGGAGACCCTGGAGGACCCCCGGTTCAACGCCGGAGAGCGGACGCTGCTGCTTGTTTTTGAGGAGGGGGAGGAGGAATATGACTTCTCCACCTATCCTCACCAGAATGTGTTCCAGGAGGTTCTGGATCAGCAGACCGTGACCACAAAGGAGCTCCAGGCCCTGGCCAAAAAGTACAAGGCTCAGCGGGTTGTGGCGGAGCTCAACGGGATGCAGCAGGTGGGCGACCTCTATATGCGCTTCCCGGAGAACTGGGCCGTAGCTCAGGAGGTTATGTTTGCCGATTCCACCACCTTCCAGGCCTACAACGCCAATATGCGCAATCTGGTGATGGACAAGCTGGTGGGCGCCCAGATGGTGGTGTTCAACCGAATGACGCCTGGCCAGGATGTGATGCCGCTGCATAAGATCGCGAGAGCCGCCAACCGCCGGATCGACATCCTGTATGACTACACCGACGGCACGACGCAAATGGACGACATCGCCGATCCGCTGCCCTTTGATATCAACGCTCCTGTGATTCAGATTCTGGATCAGGATTTTGCCCTCTGGTACCGGGATGTGACGGAGGAACCGGAGAAATATGACGGGAAAACCGTCTGCTTCAAGGCCCAGGTGGCCATGCTTCGGCGGAATAAGGATGGGATCTTTGCCCCGGGCCGGTTTGTGATGACCTGCTGTGTGGAGGATATCCAGTTCTGCGGCATTCCCTGCCGGTATGCGGAGGCGGCCAGTCTGGAATCCCGTTCCTGGGTGATGGTCAGCGCAAAGATCAGCGCGGAGAAGCACCCGCTGTACAAGGGCGAGGTGGGCCCTGTGCTCACCGCCATCCGGGTAGACCGCAACGCAGAGCCCGCCGATCCGGATGTGGCAACGTTCTAGATAACAGCAAACCTCCGGGAACGGTGTTCCCGGAGGTTTTGACATTGATACGCTCAGGTATCCATATCCTGAACCTTGGTGTTCTTCCCAAAGTAGGCAAGGATATAGCTGATGAAGGAGAAAATCAGAAAGCCGGTATCCACCAGAGCGATGGTGTTGACTGCGCCACGGGGAATGCCAGGGAAAAGCACCAGGGCGATGAGGCTGACAAACAAAATGGTGGTGCAGATTTTTCCCGCCATCAACGCGCCCGGAAGCATTTTGCCCTTGCGGAAGTGAATGATCCCCACGATGAGCTGAAAGCCCTCCTTGATGACGAAAAGCACCAGCACGGGACGCAGCACCGGGTAATGGACGGACAGGCACAATGTCAGGGAAAACTGGGTCGCTTTGTCCGCAAGCGGATCCAGAACCTTGCCGACCGTGGAAATCATGTGGAAGCGGCGGGCGATTTTGCCGTCGATGAGATCCGTCACGCAGGATACCGCGAGGATCGCTCCCGCCACATAATACTGCCAGTCCTCTTCCGCGTTCAGGTAGACGGTAATATACACAGGAATCAGCGCCAGACGGAACAGGCTCAGCAGATTCGGGATGGTGAAAACTTCCTTTTTCCAGTCTTTGATATACATGGGTTTCTCCTCCGGTGGGCAGTTGGGGTTATAATTGCCATATTAGCGTATTATAGACAGATTTGAGAACATTATCAAGTATGGGGAGAGAAAATGGGCAAAAATTCATAAAATGGAAATAAATAGGTGATTTGCATCCGGTTTCTCTCCTGGCGTGGAAAATTGTTGTTTGTGTGTTCTTTGCTGTCATTGCGAGCCAGTGCGCTTGAGTGGCGTGGCAATCCCCCGGTTAGTGGGGAAATGTATCGACAACTACCCCACAGAGCGGAAAACCTTGCGATTATTGGCAGAAATCGTTACCTGGCTCCTCTCAACGGGGGGATTGCCACACCAGTCTGCGGACTGGTTCGCAATGATAGCTTCTTTTTTAGTACGCTAAACAACAATTTATCTGCGTGATACGACATGGAGACAGGCTTTCGGTATTGTTCGGTTTTTATGGACGATAGCGGCTGGCGGCAAGGGGATAGTGGAGCGCCAGGTGCTTCCAGGTGATCTTATCCAGCTCTCCGGTCATGGGAAGGCTGCTGAGGGCCTGCAGCGTGGCGATGGAATCCGCTGTGGCTTCGTCCAGAAGTCCTCCCTGGGAGGGAAGGGGGATGCTGTGATAGACCTGGGAGAGTACCGTCAGCATGGCCTGGGCCAGGTACAGATTCGGGTGAACCTCCCCCTTGCAGATGACCTGCCCGGGGGCTAAGAGAATATCCAGGGGCTGGGCTGAGGTGACCCGGATCAGGGCTGGGTTACAATGACGGACAATGGCTTCCCAGGTGGGAAGATCCGTCACCCCGGTGACGCCGAGGCCGTGGCGGCGCTGAAAATGCGACACGGCCGCCATGGTTTCGGGGCCGTAGATCCCGTCGGGAACCAGCGTGGGATGGCTGGGGTCATCCTCCGCGATGACCCGGAGCATGGTTTGCAGCGCCCGGATGGGCTGGCCGACAAAGGATTCGGTTGGTCTCATCGTACCGCCTCCTGACTGACTGGATCCTGGTTCCCCATGCTCAGGGAGTTTCCGGGGAACTGGGTCATGGTTGAGGTTCGGGAATACCGGTTGCGGGGGTTGTTTCCGCTGATGATTGCGGAGGTGAAGGGGAAGCTCTCCGGGTCACGCCAGGAGATGGCTTCAATGCCGGAGAACTGCTCGTAGATCCCGTCCCAGGTTTCCGCGTTCACAACCCCGGTCTGAGGAAGCCCAAAGCGGCGTTGGGCGGCGAGTACCGCGTTCTCGGTGGCGGAGCCGAAAATCCCATCCACTGTTACCGGAGGTATTTCCGGGATGTAGGCCGAGAGCACCGAGAGCATATACTGAAGATGCTCCACCTTTACCCCGGTATCTCCCCGGCTGATGGGGTTTGTGGTGGCCCAGGAGATGGAATAGAACCGCTGGCCTTGGCTGCGCAGCTCCGAAAGGGAGGTAACGGCTGTGTAAATCCGGACGAGGGCGTACCAGGTGGCCTTTCCTACCACACCGTCCGGCTCCAGACCAAAGACCTCCTGGAACCGACGAACCGCCGCCTCGGTCTGGGCGCCGAAGATTCCGTCCACCGGGGAGATTTTTGGGATGGATGGGTAGTTCTGTGAGATCCGGTTCAGGGATGCCTGAACCACCACCACGCTGGGGCCGGAAAAGCCCCGGCGCAGGGCAATGCCGGGGTAGGAGGAGGTGATTCCCCGGATGGGGGCATCGGTGACGATTTCCACGTCCCCATAGTAGCTCCTGAGAATCTGGGTGGAGTTGTAGCCCTGCTTGGCAAGGTTTTGACTGCCCCACTGGCTCAGTCCCTCGCAGGTGACGGTGGTTCCGTTGCAGAATTTGGCGGCCAAGGGCTCCACGAAGCCGGGACGGCGGAGATAGTCGTTGAACAGATCGTCCACCAGCCGGGCCACATTGGTAAAATAGCTCCGTCCGTTGACAAAGAATTGGTCGTAGGCCGTGGAGCTGGTGATGTCAAAATCATAGCCCCGGCTGCGGTAGAACTCGGTGTACACCCGGTTCAGTGCGAAGGATACGATGGCCAGAATGTTGGCCCGGAGGGCGCTTTCCTCCCAGGTGGGATAGATCTCGCTGGAGGCTACGTTCTTGACATAGTCGATAAAGCTGACGGTCACGTTCTGGGCATCGGAGCCCGGCGCGCCCAGGTGAACCGTAATCCGCTGGGGTACATAGGGCGTTACAGGGGGCATAGGCACCTCCTACAGGTTCTGGGGCGGCGTGTTGAAGATGATGTTCTGGCTCCAGGATTGGGGAAGCTCCGCAAGGGGGATCATCTCCAAATTCTGCAAGGTGGTGGTATCCGCGAATACCTGAAGGTTCTCCGATTCGATCTGTTCATAGCCCTTCAGATGAGCGTACAGATTCACGGAGGTGAAGGGCTTCTCCCCGGGGTCCGGGGACTGGCTCTCCGCCAGATCCGGTACCGGAATCTCGATGGGGGCAATCTGACCGCTGCGATCCGTCAGACGCATGGCAATCGCCGTTCCGTCGGTGGATGTGACGGCTATGGCCACATTTTCCAGAGGAAGCTGGGCATAGCTGGAGTAGGCGTGTACCTGTATGTAGCCTGTGGCAGGCATGAAATCCCTCCTTATGGCGTTCTGGATTATTATATGCGGCGAAGGGGAATTCGGTTCCGCCACGGGCCTTTCCGTTATAGGAAGCTCTGCATCTGGCGAATGTTGGCGGTTTCGCAGTCCAGGAGCTTCTGGGATAGGGTTCTGATTTTTTCGTCCGGTTGGGGAAACTGGTGGAGGTTTTTCAGACCCTTGATCATCCCCTTGGTATTGCCCTGGATCATCATGTCTGCGATCCGGGAATCGCAGTTTCCCCGGCTCAGCTTCATCCGGGTCATGGCGTCCGTCATGAAGCGGAGCGCGGGATCCAGCTCCTCCACCTCCCAGCCCCGCTGAGAGGCGATTGCGTGAGCTTCGCTTTCAATGGCGTCATACTCCCGGAGCTGGGATTCCAGCGCCTTGCGCAGGCCCGGACGCATACTGGCGTTTAGACAGCTCCGGATCCCAAGCTGACCCATTTGGGTGGTTTTCAGAAGAGAGGACAGTATTTCCTTCCCGTTTTTCATGCTGCATCACCTGGGAGCAGTATGCCCCGGCCCCGCAAAAATCATTCACCCGGGAATACTCCCCGTTTTTCCGGCATAGGCTATGCGGACGGAAAGGATGTGTTGGGTATGTGCGCAATCGCGGGAGCCGTTGGGCTTAGGGTGGACGCGGACACCGGGAAGAAGATGCTGGGCACCATGGTTCGCAGGGGGCCGGATGGGGAGGGGGTCTTTCGGCAGGGGGAATGCTGCCTGCTCCACAGACGGCTTGCTGTCATCGATCCAAGGGGTGGTGCACAGCCCATGGAGCTCCGCTGGGCGGGAGAAAGGTACGTGCTGGTCTACAATGGGGAGCTGTACAACACGGATTCCCTTCGCCGGGAGCTGGAGGGCCTTGGGCACCGCTTCCTGGGACACTCGGACACCGAGGTGGTGCTTCACGCCTATGCGGAATACGGGGAAGCGTGTCTGGAGCACTTCAACGGGATTTTTGCATTTGCCGTCTGGGAAACTGTTCGGGAATCGTTGTTCCTGGCCAGAGACAGGATTGGGGTAAAGCCCCTGTTTTATCTGCTTCACCGGGAGGGCCTGCTCTTCGCCTCGGAGATGAAAACCATTCTGGCGTACCCCGGGGTTCGGGCGGAGCTGGATGAAACCGGCGCGGCACAGCTGATTCTGATGGGCCCCGGCAGGCTGCCCGGCAGCGGCGTGTTCCGGGGGATGCAGGAGCTGGAAAGCGGCTGCTGTGCCCGGTTCGAGGGAGGGCGTCTGCAGCGCCGCCGGTACTGGAAGCTAAAGGATCGGGAGCACCGGGATTCCTTTGAGGAAACCGCCCAGCGGGTACGGGAGCTGGTCACCGACGCCATTCGCAGCCAGATGGTATCCGATGTCCCCATCGGAACCTTCCTGTCCGGCGGGCTGGATTCCAGCATCATCAGCGCCATCTGCGCCGGGGAGATGGCCAAGCGGGGGGAGCGGCTTCGAACCTTCAGCGTGGACTACCGGGACAACGACCGGTATTTTCAGCCCGGGAAATTCCAGCCCAATTCCGACGGACACTTCATCCGCGTGATGGAGGAGGCCCTGAATTCCAGGCACAGCCGGACGGTGCTGAGCCCCCGGGATCTGGCGGACTGCCTGGAGGAGGCGACCATTGCCCGGGATCTGCCTGGAATGGCGGATGTGGATTTCTCCCTGCTGGCCTTCTGCCGGGAGATCCGAAGGGATGTGACGGTGGCCCTCTCCGGCGAGTGTGCCGATGAGATTTTTGGAGGATATCCCTGGTACAGAGACCCGGAGGTGCGGGCACTGGAGGGGTTCCCCTGGGCCCAGAACACCCGGACGCGGGCATCGCTGCTGGGAGAGGGCCTGCGGGGACGGTTGAATCCGGAAGAATTTGTCATGGATGCCTACCGGAAAACCTGCCGGGAAAGTGACATTTTGCCGGGGGTGTCTGCGCAGGAACGGCGGATGAAGGAAATGGTGAACCTGAATTTCAACTGGTTCATGCAGACCCTGCTGGATCGGAAGGATCGAATGAGTATGTACTGCTCCCTGGAGGTGCGGGTGCCCTTCTGCGATTACCGGATTGCGGAATACCTGTACGGCGTTCCCTGGGAGTACAAGGATTACAGGGGCCAGGAAAAGGGCCTTCTGCGCTATGCCATGCGGGGGCTGCTGCCGGAGGAGGTGCTGTACCGGAAGAAAAGCCCCTATCCCAAGACCTTCGACCCGGAGTATGAGCGGATCATGGATAGCCGACTCCGGCGGACGCTGAACCGGGGGGATTCGCCCCTGGAGGCACTGGTGGACAGGGAAGCTCTGGAAACGCTGCTGGATGAGGAAAGCCCTTGGCCATGGTATGGACAACTGATGCGCCGCCCTCAAACCATGGCCTACTTTTTGCAGCTGGATTTCTGGCTGCGGCATTACAATGTGCAGCTATTGTTTTAGCGCCTGTTTCTTGACGCATAGGATGTTTCGTGGTAGAATAAAAAAATCCAGGAGAAGCGCAGTGGTAAATTATTGTTTGAAAAAATGCTGTCATTGCGAACCAGTCCGCAGACTGGTGTGGCAATCCCCCGGTTGAAAGGAACCAGGTAACGATTACCACCAAGAATTGTTGCAACTCCCATTCTTTAGGGTACTTTTCGGTACATTTCCCCTCTAACCGGGGGATTGCCACGACCAGTGTGCGCACTGGTCTCGCAATGACAGAAAACTTTGGGGCAAAGCCGCTAAACAACAATTTATCGCAGAATACAGCTTTCCTCTGACTTGAGGTTTGTTTGAAAGGATCCCGCGCCGATGGTGTGGGAGGAATAGGAGAAGCGATATGCGTAAGACAAAAATAATCTGCACCATCGGCCCATCCAGTGCCAATGAGGAGACTTTGACCCAGATGTGCCTTGCCGGTATGAATGTGGCGCGGCTGAACTTTTCCCACGGCACCCATGCCGAGCATAAGGAGAAGATGGACCTGGTGAAGAAGGTTCGGGAAAAGCTGAATCTGCCCATTGCCATCATGCTGGATACCAAGGGGCCGGAGTATCGTATCCGAACCTTCCAGGGCGGAAAGGTGGAGGTGAAGGAGGGCGACCCGTTTACCTTTACCACCGAGGATATTCAGGGAGACCGGACGCGGGTTTCTGTGAATTATGCCGGATTGATCCGGGATCTTTCCGTGGGGGATCGGATTCTGGTGAACAATGGTCTGGTGGTCTTTGAGGTGGAGAAGCTGAAAGGATCCGAGGCCATCTGCCGCACCCTGGTGGGCGGCGTTCTCAGTGACCGGAAAAGCATGAGCTTTCCCAACAAGGTCATGTCCGGCCCCTTCCTGTCGGAGCAGGACAAGGCGGATCTGCTGTTCGGAATTGAAAATGACGTGGATTTCGTGGCGGCCTCCTTCGTGTCCACCAAGGCCGATGCGGTATCCCTGCGGGAGTTCCTGAATGCCCACGGCGGTGAGCACATCGACATCATTGCCAAGATCGAGAACCAGTCCGGTGTGGACAATATTGAGGGAATATGTGAGGCCTGCGAGGGCATTATGATTGCCCGGGGCGACCTGGGGGTGGAGATTCCCTTTGTGGAGGTTCCCGCTATTCAGAAGCTGCTGATCAACAAGTGCCGGATGCTGGGCAAGCGGGTAATCACTGCCACGGAGATGCTGGAATCCATGATCTACAATCCCCGCCCCACCCGTGCGGAGATTTCGGACGTGGCCAATGCGGTGTATGACGGCAGCAGTGCGGTCATGCTCTCCGGGGAGTCCGCCGCGGGCAAGTACCCGGTGGAGGCAGTTCGGAACATGGCGCAGATCTGTGAGTACACGGAAAAGCATACCAGCTACCGCAAGCGGTTTTATAACGCGGAGTTCCGCATCCGGGACAATCTGGATGCCATTTCTCACGCAACCTGCGCCATGGCCATTGACGTGGATGCCAAGGCCATCGTGGTTTGTTCCGTATCCGGAAAAACCGCCCGCCTGGTCAGCCGGTTCCGCTGTCCGGTGGATATCATCGGCATGACCACCGACCCCAAGGTCTGGCGGAAGCTGGCGCTCAGCTGGGGTGTCACCCCCACTCTGAGCGAGGCCTTCACCAGCATGGACGTGATGTTCCACTATGCCCGAAACAGCGCAAGGGATATCCTGAAGCTCAGCTCGGGGGATAATGTGGTTCTCACAGGCGGCCCTATCAACGGCAAAAGCGGAAACACCAATACCATCAAGGTCGAGCAGATTTAATCATCCGCCTCCCCGGAAATTTTTCGGGGAGGCGTTCTTTTTTCACCAAATGGAAGTGGCAAAATTCGGCAAATTCAACACATGAAATTTGACGGGAATTGTGTTATTATATAGTCAATTAAGGGATGATGGCCGGTTTTTTCAGGGGGAGGAATTTGAAATGTATCAGATTGGCGACCGCCTTGTGTATGGAGTTCACGGAGTATGCCAGGTGGCTCGTGAGGAGCAGCGCAGAGTAGACGGGAAGGAATTGACCTACCTGGTTCTGGAGCCTGTGGGGCAGCGCGGCGCGTGCTATCTTGTCCCGATCCAGAACCCTTCCGCCATGAAACGGCTTCGTCCTCTTCAGAACCGGAACGCCATGGAACAGCTGCTGCGCTCCGGCCCGGAGCTGCCGGATGCCTGGATTCCGGAGGAGCCCGTCAGAAAACAGCGCTATCGGGAGTACATTGCCAGCGCGGATGTGGAAAGCCTGATTCGCATGATCTGCTCGTTATACCGTCACAGGGAGCTGCAGCGCGCTTCCGGGAAGAAATGTCATGTCAGCGACGAGAACTTCCTCCGGGATGCGGAGAAACTCCTGTCCGGTGAGGTGGCTGCGGTGATGGGGCTGGAGGAGGATCAGGCGAAAAATCTGATCCGGAGCAGGCTCAGAATCTCTGACCGGACAACCGGATAATACAAAGAAAACGCCCCGTGAGGGGCGTTTCTCGTTGCGCGGGAGAACCCGCCTCACAGCGTCTGGAGAATGCTCAAAAGCTCATCCATGGTCGCTGCGATGGCGGCGGCTCCCGCTTTTTTCATTTCTTCCACACTGCCATAACCCCAAGCGACGCCTACCGCAGGGATTCCGTGGGCGGCGGCCCCCAGAATGTCAAATACTGTGTCCCCGACCATGACCATCGGTTCCTCGGTTCCGTGCTGCTGAAGCAGATAGGCGATCACCGCGTCCTTACTGCTGCGGGAGCGATCCAGGGAGGCTCCACAGATACGGTCAAAGAAGTGCGCCAGGTCAAAGTGTTCCAGAATTTCCACGGACATATCCTCGGGCTTGGAGGTGGCGACAAACAGCCGATGGCCCTGGGCACGAAGCTGCTCCAGAAGCTCCCGGATGCCGGGATAGGGGGTGTTTTCAAATTTTCCGATGGGCACATACCGGCTGCGGTAGATCCGGATGGCCTCATCTACCTGATCCTCCGGGACTCCGAATTGCCGGAAGGTATCGTGAAGCGGGGGGCCGATAAAGACCCGCAGAGCGTCCCGCGGGGGAATGGGAATTCCGAAGCGTTCCAGGGCCAAGGCCGCGCAGTTCATGATTCCCTCGCCGGAATCTGTCAGGGTTCCGTCCAGATCGAAAAGAATGCTTTTGGGCATAATTACCTCCTGTGGATTCTTCCGGACAGGAAAAGGGCTGGCGGATAAAAAGCCGGCCTTTTCCGCCCCGGGAGAATGTCTTTTTCCCATGATAGTGGATTTGCAGAAAAATGTCAATGGATTCCATGGCTTCCGGGCCGTTTTCCGGAGAATCCCCCCAGTCAAACATCTTTTTAGAAAATCAGCGTCCAGAGCCTGATTTCGCCAGCAGGTGACAGCGGCTTCGTGTTAGAATCGGGACGTATCCGGGATATACAGCAATTCTCTCAGAAAAGCGGCGCGAAGAGGGAGTTGGTCTGCCGCTTTGCGCCGCAAAGCCATTTTATTTTCAGAAAGGATGGATTCTATGGATATTTTTCGCAAACGGTTCCTGGCCGCCCTGCTGGCACTGACATTCCTGGCAGCGGCCCTGGGAACAGCTCTGCCGGAAGCCAGGGCGGAGGAGGAATTCACGGATCCCTATGTGCTGAGCTTCGAGGGGGATGTGGGCGGGTATGCCTACAGCGGCGTGCCGTTTTTGTACACCAGCCCCTTCCAGATGTACCATACCTACCATGCCCCCGCGGGTTCCGACCCTGACTGGCCCTATACATACAGCGCCGAGGTGTTTCAGTTGATCAACACCACGCTCCTGGCACAGGGCGGGGAGGGAGCCTACGCCTCCATCGGGGCCTATTGTACGGATGTGGCATCCTATACCCGGGGCAACACCAATTACCGACGGATCAACCTGGAGGATTCCACCTACCATGCCTCCGGCGCCGCCGCCAGGCTTCGCAGTGTGATCCTGAAGAGCTTCCCCTATGTGACGGATATGGAAACCATCACCGCTTCCGCCAACACCTGGCTCCGGGCCAACGGCCTGACGGAAATCCGGCAGCTTCAGGTGGGGGAGGCCATCCTCGCCACCCAGCAGGCCATCTGGAAGATCACCCATGGGGAAAGCTACTCCATCGATGATGCCTATGTGGGCTGCGGAAACTATGACGGCTCCAACGCGGTGTTCCAGACGAACAGCGGGGAGGGGGAGACGGAATACACCGAGAACAACATTCAGATGCTCTTTGAGTACCTGATGGCCCTGCCCGGAACGGCGCCCATTTCCGATGCCGTCAGCGAGGCTGTATTTGAGGAGCCTGTCTACAGCGCGGTGCGGGAGGAGGACGGAACCTACACCGTAGTCGTCAGCTTCCGGGTGAACACCCAGGTTGGGGAACGGGACAGCCTGACCTTAAGCGCACGGTGCGGTGACCAGCGTCAGAGCATCGAGCTTACCGAGGGCGGCAGCTATCAGTTCACCTTCCGGGATCTGGAGGATCGTCCCGAGGTCAAGCTGGAAATCAACGGCTATCAACTGGGCGGGGACGTATACCTGTTTGACGCCCCCGGCAGCCGGGATACCTCCCAGTCCATGGTGGGCTATGACGACAGTCTGCTGCCTGTCCACGGCGAGGTGCTGGTGACCCCCGACCGGATCCTGAACATTCTGAAAACCACCAGCGAGGTGGAGGGAAAGAAGCCTCTGGCCAATATCTCCTTTGAAATCTACCGCGTTGCGGATCTGGAGCAGTTGGAGCAGGGGACGGTGACCCTGGGGGAGAAGCCCACCCGGGAGGACATCCTGAGATACCAGAAGCAGGAGAATCTGGTCGCCACCCTGACCACCGATGCTCAGGGCATGGCCAGCTACAACTTTACGGAAAATGGCCAGCCGGATGGGGCATACCTGATTGTGGAGCAGTACAGTGCCGCCACCACGGGCGCAATTGAGCCATTTTTTATCCTGATTCCCGGTACTACAGAGGATGGCTCCGGCCACAGCTACAGTCTGTTTGTCAGCCCAAAGAACATCTCCGAAACCGGGCCGGACATCAAAAAGGACGTCACGGAGATTGAGAATAACAGCGATTCCTTCGACATGGGCCAGGAGCACACCTGGATTCTCCGGGGCGGTGTGCCCGCGGGTATCGGCTCCGCCCAGAGGTATGCCATTTCCGATACACTGGACTACCGCCTGACCTATGTCAAGGGCAGCCCTGTGGTAAAGCTCTTCACCAAAGCAGGGGAGGAGCTGAGTATGACGGACGACACCTTCTACACCCTGGCGGAGGGGACGGCTGTGGTGGACGGGCGTACTGTAGACCGGTTCTCCGTATCCCTCACGGCAAAGGGCATGGCCTATGTGGCGGGCAACCTGGGCGAGGGCTCCCATCTTCCGGAAATCCGGGTATACTACAGGGCTGCCATCAATGAAAATGCCGGGCTTGGGGAGCAGATCCCCAACCAGGCCCATGTGGATTACCTGAATTCCGCGGGAATGGACTATGACGCGGATTCGGATATCCCCGAGGTTCATACCGGCGGCATCCATCTGCTGAAAACCGATGCTGAGGGGAATCCCCTTGCCGGAGCGGAGCTGCGGATTGCCCGGGAAGCTACGGAAGCGGAGCTGGCGGATGAAAGTGTGGTCAAGCAGAAGCTGACGGTCCAGGGCGAGGTGCTGGATGTGGTATTCGTGGACTTCCTGCCACAGGCGGATCTGAGCGGGGAAAAGGTGGACAGGGTTGTCACCGGTGAGGACGGAAAGGCGTCCTTCTGCGGCCTGGCCTACAGCAGCTACTACCTGGTGGAGACCAAAGCCCCTGGGGGCTACAACCTCCTTACGGAGCCGGTAGCCGTGCAGATTGACGGGGAAAGCCATCTGGTAACTGAGGACAAAGACCCTACGGTGCGGATCATCAATACGAAGTTTGTGCTGCCGGAAACCGGCGGTACAGGCACCGCGCTGTTTACAGTGGTGGGCCTGCTGATTATCGGATCGGCAGCCATCCTGATCTTTATGAACAGCAGAAAGAAAAAATCCTGACGCGGGGAATGGAGGATGGACCTTTGGCCCATCCTCCATTCGATTGGGAGGTACACTATGGGGAAAAAACGCATCGTCTGGCTGTACCTGTTCCTGGCGGCAGGGGTGATGATCCTGTGCTATCCAACGGTGAGCAGCGCGGTCAACCGGCGCAGCGGCTCCTACGCCATTGGACTGTGGCAGCGGGATATGGGGACGCTGGAGGATAGCGCGCTGGAGGCGCAGCGGCTTCAGGCACAGCGGTACAATCAGGAGCTGCTGACGGGGGGAGAGCCGGAGGGGTATGAGGAATGCCTGAACCTGGGCAACGGGATGATGGGCTACATTCGGATTCCCAGAATCGATGTGGAGCTTCCCATCTACCACGGGGTGGAGGAGGACACGCTGGCCCGGGGGGTGGGGCATCTGCCCGGCACAGCTTTGCCCATTGGAGGCCCAGGAAACCACGCGGTGCTCACGGGGCACACGGGGCTGCCCAGCGCCCGGCTTTTCACCGACCTGACGGAGCTGCAGGAGGGAGACCGGTTCTACATCCACACGCTGGATGAGGTTCTGTGCTATCAGGTGGATCAGATTCAGGTGGTGCTGCCCAGTGAGGGGCAGGCGCTGGCGCCCCAGCCGGGGAAGGATTTCTGCACATTGGTGACCTGCACCCCCTACGGCATTAATTCCCACCGGCTGCTGGTTCGGGGAAGCCGGGTCATTCAGGAGGAACTGATTTCCGCTGGAGAGGCGCCGGAGCAGTCGGGAAGAACTCTGGGACTGGTTTGGCTGCCAATGCCGCTGTGCGCCGTGGCCGCAATTGCCTGTCTGTGCAAGCGAAGCCTTGACGCCAGACGCAGACGGAACTATAATACATCCGATG
This sequence comes from uncultured Clostridia bacterium, assembly GCA_945949735.1. Taxonomy (GTDB): domain Bacteria; phylum Bacillota; class Clostridia; order Oscillospirales; family Oscillospiraceae; genus Faecousia. The sequence continues at coordinate 59,819 of CAMFFO010000002.1, forward strand.
AAACAGTCCGGAAAAAGAAGAGGAAGGGCCGGTTATGGAAGTTCAAAAAATACAAGGGGAAGTACTTAGCGGAAACGCGCTGAAGATCCTGGGAGCTCTGGCTATGGTGGCGGATCATGTGGGACTGATGTTTTTCCCTGGGATGACGATGCTGCGGATCGTGGGAAGGCTGGCCTATCCCATTTTTGCCTATATGATCGCCGAAGGGTGCGCCCACACCAGGAACAGAGGGAGGTATTTCCTTCGGGTGTTCGTCCTGGCGGCGTTGTGCCAGATTGTGTATTACCTGGCGGAGGGGAGCGCGTATCTGAGTATTCTGGTCACCTTCTGCTGTGGGATCGGCATGGTTTTCGCGCTGCAGGATATGAAGCAGGAGCTCTTTTCCGGGGAGCGTCCCCGGTATTTGGGCGCGGTGGAATTTGCGTTGACGGTTGTGCTGGTATGGCTGCTGAACCGGAGGCTCACCATTGACTATGGTTTCTGGGGCTGCATGGTTCCGGTATTTTCCAGCCTGTTTCAGAGTGTGGAGGGCGCTCCCAACTGGCTCCGAAAGCTGGATCGGAAGGCGGTTCATGTGGCAATGACCGGCGTGGGACTGATCTTGCTTTCCTGGGATCTGAAGGGTATCCAGGTTTGGAGCCTGCTGGCTCTGCCGCTGCTGATGCTTTATTCCGGCAGACGGGGAAAATGGAATATGAAATACTTCTTCTACATCTTCTATCCTGCCCACCTTGCGATCCTCCAGGGAATTGCCTGGTTGCTTGCAAGGTAAGGATTGAAAAATACATCCGCACGACCTTCTGTCATGCGGATGTATTATTGTCAACGGAAGGCGCTGAAGAATTTTGCCAGGGGTTCGATGACGGCGGACAGGTCCTGGATGGCCTTGTTCAGGGCGTCAAAGTCGATGGCGTTGATTTTCTCCAGAGTCTCCACCAGACCGTCCTGATTGGTGGAAACCAGCGTGTCAACATTGGTGACCAGGGAATCCACGTTGGTCAGCAGAGACTGCATCTGCTGGACCAGGGAGGTCACGTCCATGTTTGCCAGCTCCTGCGTAGTGGCTTCCAGGTTCCCCAGGATCTGCTCCGCCTGACCGACCATGGCCTCCACCCTGGGCACCGCAACAAAGACCAGCACCACCACAATCACGCAGCAAACCAGACTGATGAGACTGAACAGGCATTGCAGCCGGGTGTATTTCAGCTGCTGGCGGCTGTACTCCTCCAGAGTAGAAAGGCGCGTTCCCAATTCCTGATCGTTTTCCATGTTGTAACCTCCTTGATGTTTTTCTTTTGAGGGAAGCGAAAAATTGCTGTTTACAGTTTTCAAGCACCTTACGTTGCTAACGTAGGGGCGGATATTATCCGCCCGAAACGTTCCGTTTTTTGAGCATTTCCGGTGAATATGCGTGCTATCAATGCGGTAAGGTTGCGGGCGGATAATATCCGCCCCTACGGTGATAGTGCTGTAAACAACAATTTCCGTTTTCACGCGGCTTGGGGAAGGGTCAGATCATTTCCTCGGGGTGAAACAACTCGTCGAACTCCTCCGGGGTGAGATAGCCCAGGGATAGGCAGGCATCCCTCAGGGAAACCCCCTGGAGGTGAGCGTACTGGGCGGTTTTCGCGGCGTTTTCGTAGCCGATCCGGGGGCTGAGGGCGGTGACCAGCATGAGGGAGTTATGGAGGTTGTGGTGCATTTTCTCCCGGTTGGCAGTGATGCCCCGGACACAGTTCTTCTCGAAGGATACCAGGCAGTCAGAAAGCAGCCGGACGGACTGGAGGAAATTGTGGATACACACCGGCATGAACACATTCAGCTGGAAGTTCCCCTGGGACGCGGCCATACCCACAGCGGTGTCGTTGGCCAGGACCTGAACGGCGGCCATGGTCACGGCTTCGCACTGGGTGGGGTTGACCTTGCCGGGCATGATGGAGCTGCCGGGCTCGTTCTCGGGAATGGTGATCTCTCCAAGGCCGCACCGGGGGCCGCTGGCCAGCCAGCGGATATCGTTGGCGATCTTCATCAGGTCAGCGGCAAGCGCCTTGAGGGCTCCATGGGCAAACACCAGCTCGTCCTTGGAGGTGAGGGCCTGGAATTTGTTTTCGGAGGTCTGGAAGGGGAAGCCTGTCAGAAGGGAAATCCGCTCCGCGGCCCGGACGGCAAACTCCGGGTGGGCGTTGAGCCCGGTGCCCACTGCCGTGCCGCCCAGGGCCAGATGGGACACAGGCGCGAGGGCCAACCCAATCATTTCCCGATCCCGCTCCAGCATGGCCCGCCAGCCGCTGATTTCCTGGGAAAAGGCGATGGGGGTAGCGTCCTGCAGATGGGTGCGTCCGCTTTTTACGATGCCTCGGTTGGCCTCCTCCAGCTCCTTCATGGTGGAGATCATCCGCTCCATGGCGGGGAGCAGCTTCTCCCGGATGGCACAGACGGCGGCGATGTGCATGGCTGTGGGGAAGGTGTCGTTGGAGCTCTGGGACATATTTACATGGTCGTTGGGGTGGAGCAGCTTCTCCCCGGCCAGCTCGTTGCCCCGGTTTGCAATGACCTCGTTGACGTTCATGTTGGACTGAGTGCCGGAACCTGTCTGCCATACGGAGAGGGGAAAATGACCATCCAGCTTGCCGTCAAGGATTTCGTCACAGACGGCGCAGATGGCGTCGGCGCGGGGTTTGTCCAGCTTTCCAAGGTCAAAGTTTACCAGGGCGGCAGCCTTTTTCAGGTATCCAAAGGCACGGATGACTTCCATGGGAATTTTCTCGGTACTGATCCGGAAATTCTCCAGACTGCGCTGGGTCTGGGCGCCCCAGTACCGATCTGCCGGAACCTTCATCTGTCCCATGGAGTCGTGTTCAATGCGGTATTCCATACGCGTTCGCTCCTGTCGAAAAAGGTTTCTTTCAGTATATTCGATTTTGGGGCAGAATGCAAGCGTTGCTTTCGATCCAATGGAGGAAGCGGAGCGTGGAAGCCGTAGGGGCGGCTATTAGCCGCCAGAAACGTTCCGGTTTTTGAGCATTTTCGGATAAAACGGACATTTCCGTAGTCGTTAGGTTGCGGGCGGCTAATAGCCGCCCCTACGATAACAAATTACCAAACACCAATTTAACTGTTCCCCGAGGGGAGAAATGACGCGAAAAGGGGATTATCCTGCTTCGTAGACAAAGACCTGATAGCTTTCCAGAAGCTGCTGGTATTCCTGCTGAGAGATGGGCTTCCACTGTTCGGGGATGGATTCCACAGGGATATCCCAGGAGTCCAATTCCGCCTTGGCCCACTTGGCGTCGCCGCCGTTGGGGTCATAGCGCAGGCAGTCCCGCAGGAAAAAGCCGTCTTTCAGGATGCGCAGGAAGGTGTGGTACTCAACGCCGTCCCGGGTTTCGGTGAAGCCTGGAAGCTTCCCTTCGTTGGATACCGGCTGAGCACCGGCATTGTGGGCTTCATAGAAGAGGAAGCCGTCCTCATGAATCCACTGGGTGAGCATTCTTCCCTGTCCGTCCAGCAAGCAGACCGCCCGGAACCAGCCGTCATACATCACGGCCAGATCCAGAACCCCATCGTTGTCGAAGTCGTCCTGGAAGTAGAACAGCATTTTATCCGGGAAGAGGCTTTGGAACCGGGTATAGAGATCCGTGGCGGATACGGCGCCCTCGGCAAAAGAATGCACCTCCGGTTCCCGGTAGGAATATTCGTCACAGATGGAGTCATAGACTTCCAGGGAAATTTCCTCCCAGTACATGGGGCTTTCCCGGAAGGCGCGCACATCCTCTCCGGGAGCATTGGTGCAGCGGAACCAAGGCCCATCGGCGTTGGAAGAAAGATCTCGCTTCAGGAAATCCCGATATCGAAGGGTATCCCCGTCCACCTCCAGGAACAGGTAGTAGGTCTGGTTTCCGTGAACCTGTGTGGATTGAATGACCGGGGCGCCGTCCTGTGCCCAGCGGATCCAGAAGCCGGTGTAATAGGCGTCGAAGGGCAGCTCCTCCATATAGCCGTTTTTCAGGGTATAGAGCATGGAATAATCCTGGGCGCTTCCATAGCCTACGGCCAGCTCTTCCGTTCCGTCGCCGTCAAAGTCCAGAAGGGTATAGTAGCCGTTCGTATCGCTCCGATGGGCCAGGAAGTACTCCTCATAGCTTTTGGGAGCGGTGGCCTGCTGATTTTCCAGGCGGATGCGCGCCTGCTGAGCTTCCCGGGCGGCTTCCCTTTGCTTCGCTGCGGCAGCGTCGATGGGCTGGGGGGAAATGGAGAAGTCGAAAATGGAGGCAAAGGCTTCCAGGACTTCCTGAGACAGCGGCTGCTCACCCGGCAGAATGTTGATGGAAATGAAACAGTTGTCCAGGTCTGCCAGAATCAGCCCTTTTTCCCAGCTCAGGGCCAGAAGCACCTGACGGCCGTCCTGACTGACGCGCCACTGCTCGTAGCGGTCAATGTCGCCCACGTTCAGCGTGTAATCGCAGAAGCTGTCCTTGCGGACGCAGGAGTATTGGAAAGCAATGGGATTGCTCTCCTCCCCGGCCAGAGCTGCGTCCCCCTCCAGGTGGAAGGAGCCGTCGGAGGTGTAGTACCAGCCGTAGGTCTGAACCTCCGCCGGGGCGTTTGGGTTCAATACCCCGGGAATTCCGACTGCTTCATAGACCTCTTCCTCCGGGGCGGTGACGTAGACTTCGGTGATCCTGTTCAGGCTGTATTTTTGGCACAGTTCGTCCACCTTCTCCACCATTTCCCGGGTGTAGCAGGTGTAGACCCGGTATTCCTCCGGCTCCACATAGTCGTCAAAGGGAGAAAGCTTCAGCAGGTTTCCGTCGGGATCGTAGGCTTCCCGAAACGCCAGCCACTCCTGGAGCGCCTGGTATCCGGGAGTTCCCGCGAAGCCCTGGAGGGAGATCAGCTCGTTTTTATTTGTGGCAGCAGGCTGGCCCTGGGCCGTCGACCAGTCGCCAACTTTCAGATCACGCAGACTCAGCACATAGGCTACGCAGCCGGCTAACAGCAGCATCACAGCAAGGATGGCAGCGATGAGCAGGAATTTTCGGTTGGAAGGACGTTTGCGCTGTGGCGATACTTCCCCGTGGGCTTCCAGAATGTATTTGTCCCGAATGCCTGTGATGGACTCCAATAAGGTGATGGCTTTCATCGCATTCCCTCCTTTTCAAGCTGACGGCTGAGCTTCTGACGGGTTCTGTGAAGCGTGGTTTTGACCTTGCTTTCCGTGAAGTCATATCGTTGGGCAATGTCCGCAATACTGTCCAAATACCAGTAGCGGCAGACGAATACCCGACGCTCCGGTTCCGGGAGGCCCTCCAGGAACCGGTTGACGAGGGCCAGCAGCTCCTTCCGGGCCAGGCGTTCCTCCGGGTTTTCTCCGCCGGAGACGCATTCCTCCAGTTCCTCCAGGGCAAGGGTGGTCTGGCCGCCGCCCCGCTTGGCGGCGGAGCGCCGCTTCCAGCGGTCAAGAGAGATGTAGCGGGTGATTTTCCCCAGGAACGCGGAAAGGGCACTGGGCCGCTTGGGGGGCATGGTGTTCCAGGCGGCAAGGTATGTGTCGTTAACGCTTTCTTCGGAATCCTCCGGGCTTTCCAGAATATGATAGGCGATGGCGTAGCAATAGCCTCCGTACTTCACCGCGGTCTGAGAAATGGCATTCTCCGACCGTGCCCAATACAGATCGATAATGGCGTTGTCCTCCATGGTGTTTCCTCCTTCTTTGTGTTGCCTACAACTCTCCAGTAGAGAAAAAAGGAAAAGCGTTACAGCTTTTTTAGAATAAGTACGATAAATTGTTATTTAGAATTGACAATTGGCAATTTACAATTGACAATTAAGGGATCCCTTCGGGATGAATTAAAATAAATGTGTGCGTATCGGGTTCCTGCCGTAGGGGCGGCTATTAGCCGCCTGTGTTGCTTTCGCTTGCGAAAGCAACACATTCTATCGAAAAGCTCAAAAAACGCAGCGTTTCGGGCGGCTAATAGCCGCCCCTACGGTGGCATCGAGACATATTTAAAATCTGCAAACACCAATTTTCCAGCTTGCTGACTAAAGGCGATAAGCACAGATATTTATGCGCGAAACGTGCTGGTGTATTTCGAAATCGTCCCGTAGGGACACAATAATTGTCAACTGTCAATTGTCAATTGTCAATTCGGCGAAGCAGTTCAAACACCAATTTGTCGCAGAAGGTTGTTTCACAATGATACCACAGGAACGCTCATATTTCCACCATGTATGGACAAAGATGGTTCACGAACTGTTTGAAATTTGTTCTCAGATTGGTTATGCTTCGGACATAATCCTCCGGTAAGATACAATCATGAAGGGCGGCGGAAGCCGTGAGCCGCTTCCTTTCATTCCATTGATCCTCTTTTTCTCTCTTCTTTCCAATCCCTTTCGCAAATCCCCGCTGCCGTAATGGCAGCGGGGAACTTCTTTTTTCGCAAAATGTGCATATCGGCTTGACTCAGCAAAACGACAAATTGTTATCAACCACGCTTTCCTGTAGGGTGCGGTCATGACCGCACCGCTCACGTTCGATGCGGTAAATGTTGGGTTTAATCGGAAAACGATACCGCTCTATCCCGAAGGGTAAGCGGGGCGGTCATAACCGCCCCCTACAGAGGCCCGGGAAAACAACAAATGGTTCGAGAAGCTGAGTAAAGCCGATAAGCACATTCGCAAAAATGCCGTCCCCGATTTTTTCGGGGGCGGCATTTTGAAGGAAATGGGAATTATCTCTGAATCCGTCCGGAGCCGTCGCCGCCGGCCAGCTTTTCCACTTCGGGAACGGTAACCATGTTGTAGTCGCCCTCGATGGAGTGCTTCAGGGCGGAGGCCGCCACGGCGAACTCAACGGCAGCCTGGGTGTCCTTGCCGGAGAGCAGGCTGTAAATCAGACCGCCGCCGAAGCTGTCGCCGCCGCCGACCCGGTCGATAATGTGCAGGTCGTACTTCTTGGAGAAGCAGTACTCGTTCTTGGCAACGTTATACAGCATCGCACTCCAGCCGTTGTCAAAGGCGGAATGGCTCTCCCGCAGGGTGATGGCAACCATCTCAAAGCCAAACTTGTCCGCCAGCTGCTTGGCAACGGATTTGTAGCCCTCATGGTTCAGGGAGCCGCCGTAGATATCGGTGGCCTCGGCCTCGATGCCGAACACGTCCTTGGCGTCCTCCTCGTTGGAGATGCACACGTCCACATACTGGCACAGCTCGGTCATGGCCTCCCGGGCCTGGGCGCGGGTCCACAGCTTGCCCCGGTAGTTCAGGTCGCAGGAAATCTTGCAGCCGTGGGCCTTGGCGGCAATGCAGGCCTCCTTGCAGATGGCCACCAGGTTGGCGCCCAGAGCGGGGGTGATGCCGGTGAAGTGGAACCACTCGGCGCCCTCAAAAATCTTGTCCCAATCAAAGTCGGAGGACTGAGCCTGCTGGATGGCGGAGTGAGCCCGGTCGTAGATGCAGACGGAGCCACGCTGGGAAGCGCCCTTCTCATTGAAGTAGATGCCCACACGGTCGCCGCCCCGGGTAATCAGGGAGGTGTCCACACCATAGCGGCGCAGGGAGTTGACTGCGGCCTGACCGATGGCATGGGTGGGGAGCTTGGTGACGTAGGCAACATCCATGCCATAGTTGGCAAGGGAAACTGCCACATTGGCCTCGCCGCCGCCGAAGGTGAATTCCACATGGTCGCACTGGACAAAGCGCTCGTAGTTATAGGGCTGGAGCCGGAGCATCAGCTCACCGAAAGTAACAATTTTTGCCATTGTAGTTTATCCTCCTGTTTTATTTATTTCCAACCAGATGTACCGCAAAGCCGCAGATCTCGTCTGCCAGATAGATTGCGTTGAGGGTGCCGTCTGGTTTGTACTTGGCGGACTCCATATTGAATGCGAAGCCCCGCTCCTTCAAATCGGCGACTGCGGCAGCAACATCGGGGGTCCCGATGGCAATATGGCCGTTTTTGCCAAGATAGGGGGTTTTCATCAGTTCAACTGCCTTGCCTGCAAATACAGAGCTGTTGCCCTCCTTGGCGGTCAGGCCGAACATGGCTTCGAACATAACAGCGCCCCTTCTCGCTTCTTCGGCGTTGGCGCAATTAATGCCTACATGGGCAAGCGTATACTCAACCATTGCGGGCCTCCCGGACAATTTCCACAGACTTTCTGCACAGCTCCGTAATCTCATCCCACTTGCCCTCGGAGATCAGCTTGTCAGGGCACATATAGGAGCCGCCGCAGGCCGCGATGATGGGGTTGGCAGCGTACTCAGCCAGGTTCTTCAGGTTGACGCCCCCGGTGGGCATGACCTTGAACATGGGGAAGGGAGCGGCCATGGCTTTGATCTTGGCAAGTCCCCCGCTCTGCTCCGCGGGGAAGAACTTCAGCACCTCCAGGCCCAGTTTGTAGGCCACATGGTAATCCGTGGGAGTCGTGCAGCCGGGGAAGCAGGTGATGCCCTTTTCCTGGCAATACTTCACGATCTCGGGGTCCAGGCCGGGGGTGACCACAAAGCAGCCGCCAGCAGCGATGGTTCTGTCCACCTGCTCGGTGGTGAGGACGGTACCGGCTCCGACCAGCATCTGGGGATGGCGCTCCAGCATGATGCGCATGGCGTCGTCCGCTCCGGCAGCCCGGAAGGTGATTTCCGCGATGGGCACGCCGCCGGCGCACAGTGCGTCGGACAGCGGGGCAGCATCCCGCTGGGGGTTGGTCAGCTTGATGACAGGGACGCAGCCGACCTGACTGATTTTGGTTTGCAGTTCGTTCATGGTAGTTTCCTCCTCAAGAATTATTTCAGAAGTTCGTCAAAACGGAAATAGTGCAGGGTGTTGTTGTAGCTGATATTTTCCACCATCCGGCCAAGCCGTTTCATATCGGCGGGATATTCGCCGTCCTCCACCATCTGGCCAAAGAGGTTGCACAGGATCCGCCGGAAATACTCATGCCGGGTGTAGCTGAGGAAGGACCGGGAGTCGGTGAGCATACCGTTGAAGCTGCCCATGGCGCCCAGGCTCATGAGGCTGACCATCTGGGCTTCCATGCCGGGCTTGTGATCATTGAACCACCAGGCGGAGCCCTGCTGGATTTTTCCGGGGATGGGGCTGTCTGTCTGGAAACCGCCCATGATGGTGCCGATGATGCCGTTGTCGGCGGGATTCAGGGAGTAAAGAATGGTTTTGCCCAGCGCGCCAGCGTCCTCCAGGGAGCCCAGCAGCTTTGCCAGACCCACGGCATTGGCGGCGTCGTTCATGGAGTCGAAGCCGGTATCGGGGCCCAGCTTGCGGAACATCTTCCGGGAGTTGTCCCGCAGGCAGCCGAAGTGGTACTGGCAGACCCAATCCCGCTTATAATACTCCTTGCCTACGGTGATCAGCAGCGCGGTATGATAGGCCAGCTGCTCGTCCCAGGTGATGGGCTTGCCGGATCTGGCCCGGGCGAAGATGTCATTCAGGGTATCCTCGTCGGCCTCCACGCAGAAGCAGTAGTCCAGAGCGTGATCGCTGACCCGGCAGCCGTGATCGGCAAAGTAGGCGATCCGATCAAGGAGCGCCCGCCGCATATCCTCCACGGTGTTGATGGTGTAGCCAACCACTTTTTCCAGCTGGGCCACATAGGCGGGGAAGGTTTCCTTGTCGGCACGCATGGCCTTGTCGGGGCGGAAGGCGGGAAGCACCACAGCGGGGGAGGTGGGATCCGCCGCCAGCAGCTCGTGGGCCCGGAGGTCATCCACGGGATCATCTGTGGTGCAGATCAGCTTGACGCCGGACTTGCGGATAATGCCCCGGACGGACATATCGGGCTGGGCAAGAATGGCGTTGCACCTTTCGTAAACTTCCATGGCATTGTCGCCGGTGAGAGGCTCCGTAATTCCGAAGTAGCGCTTCAGCTCCAGGTGGGTCCAGTGGTAAAGGGGATTGCCAATGAGGTTGGGGATGGTTTCCGCCCACTTCTGGAACTTCTCGGCGGGGGAGGCGTCGCCGGTGATGTAGTACTCGGGAACACCGCAGGAGCGCATGGCCCGCCACTTATAGTGGTCGCCCCCCAGCCAGACCTCCGTGATGGAGTTATAACGCTTATCCTCGTAGATCTCCATGGGGTTGATGTGGCAGTGGTAGTCGATGATGGGCATCTTCTCCGCGTGGTCGTGGTAGAGCTTTTTGGCAGTTTCGGATTTGAGCAGGAAATCCTCGTTCATAAAGGGTGTCATTGCGGTTCCTCCTTGGTAAATGTCTGGGGAAGTTCTTCTTCCCGGGATTGTTTCAGAATTTTTCGAATTACGGGTATGGCGATGGCGATGGCCGCGAGGCCCGTGCTGACATTGCTGACCATCATGGTCAAGCCCACGGCCTCCGCGCCCAGGGACGTGAACCTGTGAAAAGCCCACAGCACCGGAACCCGGAACACAAACACCCGGGCCACGTTCAGGAGCATGGTCAGCTTGGTGTGACCGTAGCCCATCAGCAGGGCAACGGTGGCGGAGTTGATGCCCAGGGTCACATAGCCCAGCATCTCCCAGCGGTGGATGGCGATGATGGCATCCCGGAACTCCGGATCGAAATTGTTCTTGGATTGGGCAAACACCCCGGCAAGCCAGGGCAGAGCGGAGGATACCATCAGAATCCCGGCAAGTCCGATGGCCACATCGATAAGGAGCAGCCAAAAATAGAGCTGCAGGGTTCTGCGGTATTTGCCGGCCCCCTGGTTCTGACTGATAAGGGGAGCGGCTCCGTCCGTGAAGCCGATGTGCCAGGAGGTGGTGAGTCCGCCGATATTGTTGGAGATGCCCAGAGCCCCCACCGTCAGCCCTCCGTAAACACCGGACATGGAGTTCACAATGACCTTTCCGGCGGCGAAGAGCATCTTCTCGGCGGATATTGGGTAGGAAAGATGAAAAATGGGAAGCAGCGTGTCCTTGTTCATGCGGATATTCCTCGCCGAGAACCGGAAGGCTCCCTCGTCCCTCCGCATGAAAAACAGCGCGTAAACAAGCACCAGAGCTTGACTGAGCAGGGTCGCTGCCGCAATCGTGGTCACTCCGCCGCGAAGTACATAAACAAAGAAGGCGGAGAGGGACAGCTTCACCGCGATCACAGCCAGATTCAGTCTCAGGATTCGCGCGGCGTGACCCTGGCTGCGGGCGACGGCGATGAAAACCGTGTTGAAGAAGCTGATCACCAATGTCAGCATTTCGATGCGGAAATACCCCGCACCCGCCAGAATCAGATCCTCCGGAGTTCGCAGCAGCCGTAAAAAGGGTTCCGCGAAAGGAATCAGCGTGACCGCAATGACGATGCTTACCACCACAGCCAGAGCATAAACCGTAGCCGTGCGCCGCTGAACTGCCTCATAATCCCCCTGGCTATAGGCCTCGGAAATCTTGATGCTGCCGCCCACATCCGGGCCCGTGCCAAGAGCCGTGGCTCAGGCAGGAAACGGCGGAAACCGCCTCGGAGCCAATGCTCGAGGCCATCAGGGCATCCAGTATTTTGAAAATGCTCTGAAGGGCCTGATACAGCGCCAGGGGGCCGCAGGTGGTGAATATGACCCGCAGGGGAGACGCGTTCAGGGCGAAGGCGCGGTAGGATTCGTCCTGCTTGGATACGTCGAGTGCCATGAAACAAGCGCTTCTTGAATCTGTTTTGAATTACAAAACCACGCCGTCCTTGAAAATGGAAATCTCCCGGAAGCCCTGTTCCTCGGTACGGGTCCTTCTGCCGGAGGCAACCTCCAGAACAAGAGCCATCAGATCGGAAGCGGCTTCCTCCAGAGTGCGTTCCCCGTCGGCAACCACCCCGGCGTTGAAATCGATCCAGCCGCGCTTCTTCCGGGCCAGGGGGGTATTGGTGGAGATTTTCATGGTAGGGGCGGGAGCGCCGAAGGGGGTGCCCCGGCCGGTGGTGAAGAGAATCATGTGTGCGCCCGCCGCAGTGAGCGCGGTGGAGGAGACCAGGTCGTTGCCGGGGCCGTAGAGCATATTCAGTCCCTTGGCAGTGACGGGATCTCCATAGCCGATGACATCCATAATGGGGGCGCTGCCGCCCTTCTGGACGCAGCCGCAGGACTTGTCCTCCAGGGTGGTGATGCCGCCGGCCTTGTTGCCGGGGCTGGGATTCTCGTAAACCACTTCGTTGTGGCGCAGGAAGTAGTTCTTAAAGCCGTTGATCATATCCACGGCCTTGTGGAATACGTCCTCGTTGATGCAGCGGTTCATCAGGAAGCCCTCGGCGCCGAACATCTCCGGGACCTCGGTGAGGACGGTGGAACCGCCCATGGCTACCAGCATATCGGAGAACCGGCCCACGGTGGGATTGGCCGTGATGCCGGAAAGACCATCGGAACCGCCGCACTTCATGCCGATGACCAGCTCGGAAGCGGGGATGGACTCCCTGGAGAAAGAAGCGGCATAGGCGGCGCACTGCTCCAGAAGTTCGCGGCCTGCCTCGAATTCATCGTCCACCTGCTGGCAGGTGAGAAATTTCACTCGCTTTTCGTCATAGGGCCCCAGCTCCTGGAGGAACTGCTCGTGGGTCAGATTCTCGCAGCCCAGACTCAGCACCAGCACGGCGCCGGCGTTGGGATGTCGGGTCAGAGCAGCCAGGAGCTTGCGGGTCTGGGCATGGTCGGCTCCGGTCTGGGAGCAGCCGAAGGGGTGAGGGAAGGTGTAGAGCCCGTCGATGCTGCCCTGAACCAGATCCTGGTTCTGCTTCACCAGGGCCTTGGCTACATCGTTGACGCAGCCCACGGTGGGGATGATCCAAATCTCGTTGCGGATGCCAACCTTGCCGTCCGGACGGCGGAATCCCTGGAAAACAGAGGGCTCCGCTGCCTTGGGGAACCGGAGATCCGGGTTGTAGGTATATTCCATCTCACCGGAGAGGTTGGTTTTCATGTTGTGGGTATGCACCCACTCGCCGGGGGCGATGGGGGCGGTGGCGTGGCCGATGGAGAAGCCGTACTTCACCACCTGAGCCCCTTCGGAAATGGAGGAAAGGGCCATCTTGTGCCCCTGTGGAATATCCGCCTTTGCGGTGACGCCACCAAAAACCGTGCCAGCGGGAATGGCGTGAAGGGCCACGGCCACGTTGTCATCGGAATGGATGTGAATAAAGTCAGGCATGGGTCAGCACTCCTTTGTTTGGATAGCACGGGAGGGCCTGCCGCGATTCGCGGCAGACCCATCTTCTTAAAGGCAGGATGCGTAGGCGGCGATGGCGCCCTGCTCCCGGATCATCTTCAGATTGGCAACGGTGGCAGCCTCGAAGCCGGGAACCTTCGTCAGATCCTGGCCCCACATCTGCTCGTTGGTCATGACGGCGTGGACAAGGGATTCCACGCTGTCACCCCGGTGCTCCCAGTAGAACTCCAGTGCCCAGCGGTCGTCGGAGCAGGTGTAGGTGTTGCCCTTGGGACGGCGGCAGACCAGACCCTTCTCGTTCAGCTCCTGGATATCATTGGAGAAGAAGGCAATGTAGGCGGCGAAGCTCATGGTCAGGCACTTAGGCAGTTGACCCTTCAGGTCGATGTACTCCAGGAAGCTGGGCATATTTCTGGCGCGCCACTTGGAGGTGGAGTTCAGGGAGATGCTCAGCAGCTCGTGGTTGACAAAGGGATTGTTGAACCGATCCTGCACCGCGGCGGCGAAGTTCATCAGATCGTCCTTATCCAGGGGCAGGGTGGGGATGACCTCATCATAGAGCATCTTGTTCATGAAGCCGCGGACGGCGTCATCGAACATACAGTCCCGGACGATGTCGTAGCCGCCCAGATAGGCTCCCAGCACGAAGCCGGTGTGGGCGCCGTTCAGGATGCGGACCTTCCGCTTCTTATAGGGGGTGACATCGGGAACCACGGGGCAGTTGAGGCCGGCAGCCTTGAAGGGCAGCTTCTCCTCCAGCCAGGCGGGGCCTTCAATGTTCCATACGCCGAATACCTCGCCCACGTCGGTCAGGGGGTCGGCGTAGCCGTTCTCGGCATCCAGGCGGGCCACCTCAGCTGCGTCGCGGATGCGGCCGGGAACGATCCGATCCACCAGGGTGGAGCAGAAGGTACACTGCTCGTTGATGTAGGCACGGAAGCCATCCTCCAGGCCCCACTGGTCAATGTACTGATTGACGCACTTTAACAATTCTTTGCCATTGTTGTCGATGAGCTCGCAGGAGAGGATCACCAGACCGCTCTTGCCGGCCTGATAGCGCTTGTAGAGCACCTGGGTCAGCTTGCCGGGGAAGGAGGAAGCGGGCTCGTCGTTCAGTTCACAGGAGGGGTCATAGACGATACCGGCCTCAGTGGTGTTGGAAACCACATATTCCAGATCATCGGACACGGCGACGGCCATCATGGCGTCGAAGCCGGCCTTCTCATAGGGGTTCAGGCAGCGGGAAACAGAGGAGATGACCCGTTTGCGATCCACCTTCTGGCCGTTTTCGGTGCCCCGCAGGTACAGGGTGTACAGGCCCTCCTGCTCGTTGATCAGCGTGGAAAGTCCGGGGGCAATGGGCTGCACCAGGCAGCACTTGCCGTTCCAGCCGACGCGCTCATTGGATACGTCGAACCAGTAGTCGACAAAGGCACGCAGGAAATTGCCCTCACCGAACTGCAGAACCTTTTCGGGCGCATCCTTAAGAATGTACCCGGTGTAGCCGGATTTTTCCAGAGTCGCGTAATTCAGTTTTTCCATGAATAACTACCTCCTGACAGGCCTTGCCTGTAAATTCATAATATGATTATAGATGTAAAGCAGAGGGAAATAAATGGCTATATTTGCGAATAAACTTTGCGGAAATTGCGGTTTTCCGGATTGACGGAAAGAAGGGAATCGAGTATGATAATAGAAAGCAAAATGAGGGAAATAACCGGGAGGAGGCGGTGAATTTGGCGCTGAAGCCACAGCAGTTCAATCCCAAGCAGCAGATGCTTCGGAGGGATTTTGAACTGCAGTACAAGAGGGATTCTTACTTAAGCGATGTGGAGCTGCACCATCATGATTTTTATGAGTTGTACTACCTGGTGTCCGGGGATGTGACCTATACCATTGAGAGCAAGTGTTACAAGGTTCTGCCCGGGGATGTGCTGCTGATCAGCCCGCGGGAGCTGCACCAGGTGAACATCCAGCCGGAACACGCGGCCTATGAGCGGTATGTGCTGTGGATCAATCCGGAGCAGATTGCGCAGCTTTCCACCGATGGGACGGATCTGTTCCAGGCGCTGGATCCCACCCGGCCGGGGTATGGCAACCAGCTGCGGCTGCAGGCAAATGATCAGCAGAAAATCCGTTCTCTGATGGAGCAGATCTACCTGGAGCAGCAGGAAGCCCTGTACGGCAGGGAGCTGCTGTCCAAAAGTCTGCTGACCCAGCTTCTTGTTATCATCAACCGGCTGGCCCTGCGGGAGGACTGCCATTTTGAGGACATCTCCCGTTCCGGCAGGTCGGTCTCCCAGGTGATTGAATACATCAACCTCCACTACAGCGAGCCTCTGGCGCTGGATATGCTGGCGGAAACCTTCTTTGTCAGCAAATACCATCTGAGCCATGAATTTCAGCGGCAGATGGGAACCAGTGTCTGCCGCTATATTCAGAAAAAACGGGTTCAGATCGCCCGGCAGCTTCTCGCCGGAGGGAACAAGCCAAACAATGTGTATGGGATCTGCGGATTCGGGGACTACACCGGGTTCTACCGGGCGTTCAAGGCCGAGTATGGGACTTCTCCCCGGGAGTACGCGGAGTCACTGAACAAGGGAACGGCAGTACGGTAAATTGGTGTTTGAAAGGGTGCGTTGCAAATTACCTGTCATTGCGAGATCAGTGTGCGCACTGGTCTCGCAATGACAGAAAATTTGGCGACAGCCCGACAAACACCAATTTTCCTTATAGGGGCAGCGAGCCTGCGGGCTCTGTCTGCGGCTTGGTTGGTTCGCAGAATTCGTGCCGCCGCTTTGCGCTGCGATTCCGGAAAATGGAAGGGCCTGCCGCAAATGCGCGGCAGGCCCCCGATTTATGGAATTCAGGATTTTGCCTGGGAAAGACGGCGTGAGGCGGTACGCGGGGAGGAATAGCCCCGCTTGCGCAGACACCGGTAATAGGCGGGGAACAGGAACAGGTCTGCCATGACCCATGCGGCGGGGCTGGCGAAGCACACGGCTGTGAAGCCCAGCCAGGGTACCAGACACAGTCCGAAAACCGCCCGGGCCACCATTTCCATTACTCCGGCAAGAACAGCCAGTTCGGAATACCCCATGCCCTGAATGGTGAACCGGAGCAGATTCACAAACAGAAGCGGAATGTAGAACAGGGCGTTGATCATGAGAAACTGGCTGCTCAGTGGGATGACTGCCGCTGCGGAGGCCTGGTCTCCGCTGTCCAGGAAAAGCCGGGTCATTTCTCCGCCGCCGAAATACAGAGCCAGGAGAATGACAATGGAATACACGCTCCCCAAAAAGGTGCAGTCCCGGACGCCCTGGTGGATCCGCTCGGGCTTGCCCGCTCCCAGATTCTGTCCGGCAAAGGTAGCGGCAGTGGTACCCATGGCGTCGAAGGGGCATACGCACAGCATACTGACCTTGCTCCCGGCGGTAACCGCAGCCATGGCGCTGGCTCCCAGCCCATTGACGGCGGACTGGAGCAGAATGCTGCCGATGGCGGTGATGGAATACTGCATCCCCATGGGGAGTCCCATTGCCAGCAGGTGCCAGACATACACGGGCCTCAGCGCAAGATCCTCCCGGCTCAGGTGGAGGATGGGGAACCTGCGGATCATGTACACCAGGCAAAGCACACCGGAAATCAGCTGGCTGAGCAGCGTAGCCCAGCCTGCTCCCGCAACGCCCATCCGGAATACCACAATGAAGAGAAGATCGAGAATGACGTTCAGCACGCTGGAGAGGATCAAAAACATCAGCGGTGTCCGGGAATCGCCAAGAGAGCGGATGATGCCGGACAGAAGGTTATAAAGCATGGTTGCGGGAATTCCCAGGAAGATGATGAAGATGTAGTCGTAGGCGTAGGAGAAAACCTCTTCCGGAGTATCCATCCAGGTCAACACCTGGCGGCACAGGGCGGTAGTGGCCAGGGTCACTACAAGGGCAATGGACGCCGTAAGCCAGATCATATTCCCTACGAAGCGGCGAAGATCGTCAAAACTTTTCTGACCGAATTTCTGGGCGACGGGAATGGCAAAGCCGGCGCAGATCCCGTTGCAGAGGCCCAGCACCAGGAAGTTGATGGAGCCTGTGGAGCCGACGCCCGCCAGGGCATCCACACCCAGGAGCTTGCCGACCACCATGGTATCCACCATGCTGTACAGCTGCTGAAAAAGGAGCCCAAAGGTCAGCGGAAGCATAAAGGAAAGAATCAGGCGCATGGGGGAGCCGACAGTCAGGTCCCGTGTACGGTTATTGGTCATGGTATATCACCTCGCGCAAATCATATTCGTTATGTTGCACAAGATATTACCACCTATTTTGTGAAATGTCAATAGGAAGGGGCGGGTTATTTTGGGGAATATCCCGCTTTTCCGCCTACCCCAGCATCACATCCAAAAGCATCATCACGGCAAAGCCAATGACGATCCCCATGGTGGCGCAGTAGGGGTTCTTCTCCTGATTGCGCTGGCATTCCGGAATCAGCTCATGGACGGCCACCAGGATCATGGCTCCCGCCGCAAAGGACAGGGCGTAGGGAAGAATTGCCTCCGTATACACCACCAGAACTGCCCCGGCAACCCCCGCAACAGGCTCCACCATGCCGGAGGCCTGACCCAGCAGGAAGCTTCGGCGTCTGGAATACCCCTCCCGACGCAGGGGAACGGACACCGCCGCGCCTTCGGGGAAGTTCTGAAGTCCGATGCCCACCGCCACGGACACAGCCCCCATGAGGGCCGCACTGCTGTGGCTTCCGTTCTGCAGCGCGCCGAATGCGACCCCCACAGCAAGCCCCTCCGGGATATTGTGCAGAGTAATGGACAGAACCAGCAGGATGATCCGGTTCATCCGGTGGGGAGATTCCTGATCATCCGGCTCCGCCCTCTGACGGGCGAGGTTCACCGCTTTGTCCGACCCCCAAAGGAAAATGGCGCCCAGCAGAAAGCCTCCCGTCGCCACCAGCCAGGCGGGAAGCCTGGAAACTGCCTCCGCTCGGGCAATGGCGGGCTCCAGCAAGGACCAGAAGCTGGCCGCGATCATGACCCCGGCGGAAAAGCCCAGCATGGCGTTCATGGCCTTCGGGGATGGGGAATGCAAAAAAAACACCACGGCTGCTCCCAGCGCGGTGACCAGCCAGGTGCCCAGAGTGGCAGCCAGGGCCATCATTACATAGTGATTCATGACGCACCTCCTATCTACATTATATAAATGAGACAGGGAAGGGTGCGAAAAATCAGATAATGCTTCCCGGCTTAAGTCAGCACACCGACAAATTGGCGTTTGTCGGGCTGTCGCCAAATATCCTGTCATTGCGAGACCAGTGCGCACACTGGTCGTGGCAATCCCCCGGTTAGAGGGAAAATGTATCGACAACTGCCCCACAGAACGGGAAAACCTTGCACTTTTTGGCAGAAATCGTTACCTGATTCCTTTCAACCGGGGGATTGCCACGACCACTTAAGCGCACTGGTCTCGCAATGACAGGTAATTAGCAACGCACCCTTTCAAACGCCAATTTATCGGAAAACTGAATCAGGCCGATAAGCATTAGACAGATTTTTGGCACCGTATTGGCTCCGGGGGCACAGCGGCAGATCTACGGAGCGTAGGTTGCGGTTGCCAGATTCACCGGTATACTATTTGGTGAGGACATTCCTTGCCGTGGATGTGGAGTAAACTGCTGCTTACAGTACTATCACCGTAGGGGCGGATATTATCCGCCCGCACCCTTGCCGCATTGATAGCACGCATATTCACCGGAAATGCTCAAAAACCGGAACGTTTCGGGCGGATAATATCCGCCCCTACGGTAGCAACGTAAGGTGCTTGAAAACTGTAAACAACAATTTATCGCCTCACGGAGCAGCTTTGTACGGATATTTCAGATAATAAGGAGATGGCAATATGAGAAAGCCTCAATTTATCCCGCTGGACTTGCGGACATGGAAGCGCGGACAGATGTTTTACTATTTCGCGAAAATGGCCCCCACCGGATATTCCCTGACAGTGGATGTGGATATCACCCGGATGCTGGCGGTGTGCAGGGGGGCTGGGATCAGATTCTTCCCCGCTTACCTGTGGCTGGTCACAAAATGCCTGAACCGGCAGATGGAATTTCGGATCGCGGAAAAGGAGGGGCAAATCGGATATTATGACTTTCTGACGCCACTTTATGCCTCCTTCCATGAGGACGACAAAACCTTTTCCCTGATGTGGACGGAGTTCCGGGAGGGTTTTCTTGAGTTTTACCGGGAGAACCTGGCGAACCAGGAACGCTATGGGGAGAACCACGGGGTGCTGTGTCAGAATCAGACGACGCCCCCCGGAGAACGCCTATACGGTATCCTGCGTTCCATGGATTTCCTTCCGAAGTTTTTCTGTCCACTCCTATGGGGATAAGCCCTACTATTTTCCGTCGGTGGAAGCGGGACGCTATTATGAAAGCGGGGGAAGAATCCTGATGCCCCTGTCCATTACCTGCCATCACGCTTCGACGGACGGATACCATGTCAAATGCTTCCTGGACGACTTCCGGGAAAGCGCGGACAATTTTACGAGGTTTCTCCCGAAAGATTCGGGAGAAAATGGGTGAATTGTAAACATTCTGTGTTTTGCTTGCATTTCGGGGCAAGACGTGGTAAAGTAGTCAGGCTGATTTACCGCATTTGCGGGGAAAGAGGATTGACTATGGAACATTGTAAGTTTTGTGAGGCCGAGCTGGAAGAGGGCAGTATGGTGTGCCCCAGCTGCGGCAGGGATAATACGGATGCGCCCCGGGAGCCGGAAGCGGAGAATGTGACCTGCGAAGCTCAGGAGCCTGCGGAAAAGAAAACCGAAGAGGATACCGGGACGCAGGAAGAGAATACTCCGGCGGAGGATGCTGAAGCAGAGAATGCCAAGGCTGAGGATGACGGGGATTCCGAGGAGAAGGAAGCTGCCGAGGTGTCCCGGGAGCCGGAAGAGGAGAAGGAGCCCTCCGCACCCATCCAGCCCGGTGTGAAAATGACCCCGGGCAAGGCCGCCGCCGCGGTGGCGGGCCTGGTTGTACTGGCGGCTGTGGTGGTGGCGCTGGTGCTGTGGGGCATGAAGGACTCGATTTTCCGGAAGGACGCGCTGAGTGAGACGCCCTCTGCCGAAACGGAGACAACCGCTCCTGTGGTGGAGGCAACCATCCCCGAGGACGGGGATCCGGACAATGAAACCTGCAAGGGCAGCTACAGCGCCTCTGACGAGGAGGTCATCGCCGCCCGGGATACGGTGGTCGCCACCGCCGGGGAGTATCCCCTGACCCTGGGCGAGCTGCAGATCTACTACTGGCAGGAGGTCAGCTCCTTCCTGAACCAATATGGCTCCTATGCTCCCTACTTCGGTCTGGACTATACCCAGCCCCTGGATACCCAACCCTGCGGAATTATGGAGGGGAGAACCTGGCAGCAGTATTTCCTGGCCAGCGCGCTGAATTCCTGGAGAACCTATCAGGCTCTGGATGCCGAGGCTGCCGCCCAAGGCTTTGAAATGGAGCAGGAGCTGAAGGATTATATCGCCGCGCTTCCCGAGACCATGGAGGAAGAAGCGGTTTCCAAGGACTTTGAAAGCGCGGAGGATCTGCTCAGGTACAATGTGGGCCCGGGCGCAACTGTGGCAGACTATGTGAAGTTCATGGAGGTCTACTACCGGGGCTACAGCTATTTCAACGATTTTTATTCGAACCTCACCGCAACCGACGAGGAGATCGCGGATATGTTTGCCCTCCACGAGGAGGAATACGCTCAGCAGGGTCTGACCAGGGATACCAAGACCGTGAACGTGCGGCACATCCTGATTTACCCCGAGGGGGCAACGACGGATACCATCCGCACCGAAACCTTCTCTGAGGAAGCCTGGGCCGCCGGGGAGGCTGCCGCCCAGGCGCTGCTGGAGGAGTGGCTCCAGGGGGAGCAGACCGAGGAGAGCTTCGCTGCGCTGGCCCAGGAGCATTCCCAGGATCCCGGCTCCGCTGCCAACGGCGGGCTTTACACCGATGTGTACGAGGGCGACATGGTGGAGGCCTTCGACGCCTGGTGCTTTGACCCCCTGCGCCAGGTGGGAGATTATGGAATTGTCAGGACGGAGTACGGTTATCACATTATGTACTACTCCGGAGAGACCATCCAGTGGCCCATCCATGCCGAGAGTGATGTAATCAACGAAAAGACCAACAACATGGTGGATGCCGCCGTGGAGAAGCTGCCCATACAGGTGGATTACGATAAGATCCTGCTGGGTGTGGTGGATTTAGGAGCATAAGATTCGCCCGGAACCAGACCTGATCTGGTTCCGGGCGAGTTTTTATAGGCATGATTCAAAAGAACGGTAAATTGGTGTTTAGGTTATCGGGTTTAGTAAGCACACTATTGTAGGGTGCGGGCATGACCGCACCGCTCCGGTTGGATGACTGAGAACTACCGTTTTACGGTATATTTTACGAGCTCAATCGCGTCAGGTGGGCGGCGCGGTCATGCCCGCGCCCTACAGAGCGTGTGCAGCAAACATCAATTTGACGACCAGCTTACTAAACCCGATAGTCTAAATTGGTGTTTGTCGAATTCTTGCTGTCATTGCGAACCAGTCCGCACACTGGTGTGGCAATCCCCCAACAATTCAGGACGGTTCGTTAGGGCGTTTGTCCGTTTTTTGCACATTTCCCGTCTTACCGGGGGATTGCCACGCCAGTGTGCGCACTGGCTCGCAATGACAGTATTTTTTCAGGTGCGCACTTGTAAACAACAATTCACCTGCCTGCGGAGTTCCTTCGGTCAGAATGGACAACTCAGGCTTCGTCGTAGGTGGCGGAGAGGTCGGCGTAGTAGGCGAGCATTTCCTCTTCGGTGTCGAAGTTGGCGACGTACATCTGGTTTGCCATGGCTCCGGACAGGGCGTCGGGAATCCGGCCCGACATGACCATCTTGGGGCCGTACTTCATCATGACCTCGTAATCATCCAGCTTGTAGTGCCGTCCGTCCCGGCGGCCGAAGAAGGCGCAGTAGTGGTGGTTGCCCACGGGCTTGGTGCTCCGGTCAAAGGCCACCATATCCGCCCAGATCTTGTAGACGTCAGTCTCCTGGGAGTAGTTGTACATATCGGGGGTAAAGCCGCCTGCCGGGCGCATATTGACCTCCAGACCCAGGATATCCCCCTTCTTGCCCAGGCCCTCCTGATCCTCGTTGAGGACGAAGAACTCCAGATGGATGAACCGGCTCTTGACGCCGAAGGCCTCCACGGTGCGCAGTCCCGCGTCCCGGATGGCGTCGGGAAGCTCCTTCACCAGGTAGTACACCGAGTCGCCGCCGTTGTTGACAATATCCATGAGGGAGTAGGGGGTGATGTTTCCGGACTCGAAAAGGGGCTGTCCCTGGGAATCCACAATGGCGTCATAGGTCTGGACATAGCCGTTGACGAATTCCTCCATGATGTACACATCATCGTCCTTGGTATCGATGAAGAACCGAAGCTCCTCGTCATCATGGAGCTTGTAGGTGTTGTTGGCGCCGACGCCGTTGTCGGGCTTGACCACCACGGGGTAGCCAACCAGGTGGGCAAACTCCGCGGCGTCCTCATAGCCCTCCACCAGGTGATACCGGGCGGTGGGAAGGCCTGCCTTGGCGTAGAACTCCTTCATGGCGGACTTATACTTGATCTTGTACATATCGCCGCTCTTGGGGCCGGTGGTGATATTGAACTCGGTGCGCAGCCAGGCGTCGCGCATAAGCCAGTATTCGTTGTTGCTCTCCAGCCAGTCGATCTTGCCGTACTTGAAGCTGAAGAAGGCCACCGCCTTGAATACTTCGTCGTTGTTCTCCAGGGAGGATACCTTATAATACTCGTCCAGGGAGTCCCGCAGCTCCTGCAGCAGCTCGTTATAGGGGCAGTCACCGATGCCAAGCACCCGCATACCGTTGTTGCGGAGCTCACGGCAGAATTTCCAGTAGGTCATGGGGAAGTTGGGGGAAATGAATACAAAGTTTTTCATAATCTCTCTCCTTTGTTTGGGATCAGCCAAGCAGCCAGGGAAGGTAAGTGCGCACCATCTTAAACCACCAGGGCCAATCATGATTCACATCGTAACCCCAGTATTCAAACCGGGTGGGAATGCCCTTGCTCCGGCAGACCGTATCCAGCCAGCGTGTGCTCTCCAGCAGAGGCTCCTCCCAGGCACCCTGGCCGCAGACCACCAGGCTCTTCTGGCTGCGGTACAGATCCATGTACCAGTGATCCTGGGGCATATTCTGCAGGTACAGGCAGGGACAGTTGTTGTAGACCAGATCGTCGCAGTAGTCTCCAAAGAACAGCTTGTTGTCGTACAGGCCGGAAATGGCAAAACAGCTGTCGAAAAGATCCGGCCGCCGGTAATAGAGATTCGCCGCGTGCATTGCGCCCATGGAGCAGCCGAAGGTCATGATAGGGTCGCCATTACAGGCGATATAGTGGATGGTGGGCACCAGCTCGTTTACAACATAATTGTACCAGCGCTCATGATTCTCAATGCGCCAGCGGTTGTCCGCGCCCTGTGCCGCCCAGGCCTCGTTGTCAATGCAGTCCACACTGAAAACCCGGCACTGTCCGGATTCGATCCAATCCGCCCAGGCGTCCAGCATCTTGAAGTTCTCAAAATCGAAGAACCGGCCTCCCTGGCAGGGAATGAACAGAACGCTCTTACCGCCGTGACCGTAGACCTTGAATTCCATTTCCCGGTTCAGATAGCTGCTCCAATGTTTCTCGTAGCGAATTTCCATTTACCTCTCTCCTTGTGTTCTATTTCAGTCCCAGACACTCCATAAAAATGGGCACCTGTTTTTCCCAGGAGGCCTCCGAATGGTTGCCGTCGGGAACGATCCGCAATGCCAGGTTCACCCGCTTGGTCATGAGCAGGTGGGCTGTGGAGACAATGGCCTCCTCATTGGCGGCGTGGTTGAAGATCTCCAACGCGCCGTAGTCCAGATATACGGTGGTGTCCCGGCGGATATGGGCACGGGCAACCATCTCCAGAACCTTGCCGGGGCTGACCCACAGGCTGGGGCTCAGGCAGGCGGCCCGCTGGAAGATGTGGTTATAGGTACACACGGCATACAGGGCCATCAGGCCGCCCATGGAGGAGCCGGCGATGATGGTGTTTTTCCGGTCGGGAAGGGTGCGGTAGTTCCCGTCAATATAGGGCTTCAGGGTGTTGACCAGCCAGTTCATGTAGACGCTTCCCTTGCCCTTGATCTTCCCCATTTCGGAATTCTGAAAATGAAAGGGAGAATACTCGATCAGCCGACCGTTTCCTTCGTGGTTGCACTCCACGCCTACGATGATGAGCTGCTTCTTACTCTTTTCCATGTAAGCATTCATGCCCCAGGACTTGCCGTAGGTGGCATCCTCGTCGAAGAACACGTTATGCCCGTCAAACATATACATCACCGGGTATCGTCTGTCGGGCTCCCGGTCATAGGAATCGGGAAGATAGATATATGCCCGGCGGGGCTTGTCGCCGGACAACTTCGGAATGACCACATTCCATTTCTTTACCATCGATTGGTCTCCTCCAATGATTGGAAAGTCAGGGCTGCACCGCAGCATTCGGCAAGGAAGCACAACGAGATGCTTTGTACCGGTTCAAAGTTCCGAAAATCTGGGAATGCCGTAGGTATTCCCCATTTTTGGAACTGCAGATATGGCGCAAAAAATACGTTGATATCCGCAGACGCACTTGTGCGGTGCTGTCGTAGACAATAGTATAATGAGGAATTTAAGGATTGTCAACACAGGAAAGAATTTCTGTGAAAAACATTCGACCGCGAGGGGAGGACAGCTTCAAAATTTGTGGAAAATGGGCTGTCGGTTTTCGAAGGTGCAGACATACCCGAAAATCTCCGTCAGGATTTCACAGGCCCGGCGGGTGTGCTGGCCTACCCGGTCGCAGCGGTGGGCATCGGAACCGACAGTGACGATTTCGCCGCCCAGCTGCCGGAACCGGACAAAGAATTCCCGCTCGGGCAGGAAGCCCACACCCCGCTCCAGACCGCTGGTGTTCATTTCCAGACCCTTGCCCTTTTTTACCAGGGTTTCCAGGATGGCGTCCAGAATCTCGGCGTGTTCCCCGTAGGGAAGGGGCCTGGGGCAGGGACAGGCCGGGGCTTTGCTGAGGAAATTCAGGTGGGCCAGCACGTCAAAATCGTCGTGGACAGTGACACAACGGAGGGTATCCTCCAGGTAACGGCGCTCTGCCTGGTGGATGGTTTTCCCCTCCCAAAAGGGTGCAAAGTATACGTCCTGGCCGTCTATGAAGTGGACGGAGCCCAGCACAAAGTCGAAATCGCGCAGCCCCACATCCTCATGAAACTGCTCCCGGTTGTCGGGGGTCAGCCCGAATTCCATGCCCCGGCGGATGGTCAGGCCCGGGATTTCCAGAGAGTCGTACTCCCGGCTGTAGTCCTGAGGGTCAAATACCATGGTCTGAACCGGCGCGCCAAGTTCATAGTCCCGGTGGTCGGTGAAGCAGATTTCCCGGAGCCCTGCCTCCCGGGCGGCCAGGGCCAGGGCATTGCCGGTGTCGTGCCCGTCAAAGGACACCCGGGAATGAATATGAAAATCAAACATAGGGAACCTCCTCAAAAAACTGGCGGAACGCCGTGGGAAGGGCAGCCTGGGCGCGAATCTGCTCCGGGGTCAGCCATTGGAAGCCCCCGCCGGGTTCGGCCACTTCAATATAAATCCCTTTCATATCCCACTGAATGTGGGTGAAGATGTGCTTTCTGGTCAGCTCCATCCGGAGCTCCCGGGGCTGCAGGCCCATTTGGGAAAGGGTTTGCAGAGCTTCCCCGGTGGAAAGGGAGCCGGGAACATTGGGAAACTGCCAGAGCCCGGCAAGCAGACCCCGGGGAGGGCGTTTCTCCAGGGCGAAGGAGCCGCCGCAGCTCAGAATGAATACGGTTCTGTCCTCATGCCGTTTCTCCCGCTTGGGAGAGCGGACGGGGAGGGAGGAGGCTGTTTTGTTTCTGCAGCCCAGGCAAAGCGTAAGGGCGGGGCAGGCGGCGCATTCCGGGGGACGGTTGGGGCCGCAGAGGGTGGCGCCCAGCTCCATCAGCGCCTGGGTAAAGTCTCCGGCCGGGGCGGGGTAGACCGAGGCGAGGGCGTCCCGTACCTCCCGCTTCATGTCCGGGGTGTCCACGCTCCGGTGGTCGTCTGTCAGCCGGGCAATCAGCCGCATTACGTTGCCGTCCACTGCCGGGGTGGGCAGGTCAAAAGCGATGGAGCTAATGGCCCCGGCGGTGTAATCCCCGATTCCCGGGAGGCTCCGGATGGCCCGGTAGTCCCGGGGGAAGGCTCCGCCGTATTGCTCCATGAGAAGCCGGGCCGCTTTTTTCAGGTTCCGCACCCGAGAGTAATAGCCCAGGCCCTCCCAGAGCTTATGGAGCCGGTCGTCGTCACAGTTGGCAAGCGCCTCCACGCTGGGAAGCGCGTCCAGGAACCGGGCGTAGTAGCCCTTCACGGCTTCCACACGGGTCTGCTGGAGCATGATCTCCGACAGCCAGATGTGGTACGGCTCCCGGTCGGCGCGCCAGGGGAGCTCCCGGCGGTTTTTCTCATACCAGGGAAGCAGCGTCCCGGGAAGGGCAGCAAACAACTCCGACCTTTCCATAATCCCGCTCCTTTCCGGCAGACCGCATAAGTGTTCCGCGTTATTTTACTACAAGCGCCATTTTCCGTCAAGCCCACCGGTTAACGCGGTGTGAAAAATAATCCTGCTTTTTTAAAAAAGTGCTTGCATTTTTCGGGACAGTGTGATATTATACATTGGCACTGCGGAAGCAGATGTATGCGGCGGTAGCTCAGTTGGATAGAGTGACTGACTACGAATCAGTAGGTCGGGGGTTCGAGTCCCTTCCGGCGTACCAAGAGTTAATAATCCGAACCTTATCTCAGCAGGAGAAGGGTTCGGATTATTTTGCACTTGGGACTCGAACCATAAAATGCAAATGTCCGGTGGACATTTGCTCGGCGGCGGCTCGACGACGCCGACACCATAATGTTGCGAGTCCCTTTCGCCGTACCAAAAACGGGTTATCCCATCCGGGATGACCCGTTTTTGATTTGACGGGTGGGACTCGAAAGGGCGGCCCGGCCGCAGGCCGGGTAAAAACAGTCCGGTGGACTGTTTTTAGATAAGTGGGAGAGTCCCTCCGGTTTCAGACGCATCCCGCAGGGATGTGGATGAAACCGGAACAGGTTCGATGCGGAATAGCGTTGGTATGGTGCACCGTTCCCAAAAGTCTTATAAGAACACTTGTACCAGATTGAAAAAGCACCTAAGTCTCACCATTCCGGTGAGACTTAGGTGCTTTTTCTTTTTGAATGATGGAAAATTGTTGCGATAAGCACAATTCTTTGCCGATGCAAACGCATAATAACGAATATAAAAATCGGGAAAATGATGTCAAAAATGATGTCAGGTTTTCGGGATAATCACATTCCTTTTTGGCGTATGCCTTTAGCTTATCTGCGGATTCGTGTGTTTCTTTTCACGGAGGTTGGTATAGATTGCCATGGTGGTGTTTATGTCCGCGTGGCCGAGGAGTTTCTTTGCGGTATGCACATCAACGTCCGCCTCAAACAGGATGGTGGCGCAGCCGTGCCGTAGAGAATGGGCTGTCAGGTTTGGTTTGAAGTTGTGGACGACGTAGGTCTTTCCTTGTTTGCTGATCTTTGTTTCCTGGGTATCCTCGACGAAGCCCATATCCTTAACTCAGCAAACCGACAAATTGGTGTTTGTCGAGATGCCACCGTAGGGGCGGCTATTAGCCGCCCGCTTTTGTTTCGTCAACGAAAGTGCTTCCGTTTATCGGAAACGCTCAGAAACCTGAACGTTTCCGGGCGGCTAATAGCCGCCCCTACGGTGGCAATGCAGCGTGTTTGGAAATCTACAAACACCAATTTGTCAGGCTGCTGACTTAGGCCAGTATGCTATTTTGAAATTATTGCGATTATTTTTTACCGTCTAATATTTCGAGAATTGCAGTATTACTGAACGCTATATTCATAACGTCCCGAAGGGACTCCTTAACTGTCCACTGTCCTGCGTCTATGAGAGCGGAAAGTGGGCAAATCTTTACGACTGGGGCGAAAAAAGGCGCCCAACGGATACTATGATCCGGCGGACGGGAGCATCCATATTGACCTGAACGCAGGGCAGTCCGGCAAGGGCACCATGCTGTTCACCGTGGCCCATGAGCTGGCCCATTTTATCAAGGACTGGTCAAGCGTCAAATATATGGCTCTTGCGGATGCGCTGGTGAAGCAGTACCAGAAGCAGGGCGTAACTGTTTCGGAGCTGGTGGACAATCAGATCGAAAAGGCAAAGCTGAACGGGCGGGAAATGAGCAGACTGGAAGCGTTTGACGAGATGGTGGCGGATTCCATGGAGAGTATGCTCACCGATGAAAACGCGGCGGCTTTCCTGGAACGGCTTGCCCAGCGGGACAGGGGGCTTAAAGAGAAGATTGTTTCCTGGCTGAAGGAGCTGGCCGCGAAGCTGAAAAACGCGCTGAGCGCCTACAAGGACGTGAAGCCAGATTCCCAGGAGGGGAAGATGGTGGCCCAGATGGAGGATTTCCGAAAGGAGATCATGGGCATCTATACCTCCGCGCTGGTGGATGCCGGGGAGAATTTCAGGGAGAATGGAGGTACTTTAACATCAGATGGTGATTATCTCTATTCGGAAAGAGTTACGGATAAGGATACGCTTGATTTCCTTAACAGTCAGGAAACTGTAACCACATACAAAACCATGCAGATCGTTGACGGGAAGCTGTACCCTCCTATGGCATCCAGAATTGGAGGGAAGCATGAGGACTACAGCGTTCTTGGAGAATGGGAACAGGCTACAGAACACCCCGAACTGATAAAGGAAAACGGTAAATTCAAACTCGATAAGGGAAAAGGACAGGGCAGCATTGAAGCCGCGTACAATCCTTATATGCATTCGTCGAATCTGGTTATCAACGATCAGTTTTCAGGAGCATATGCTCGGGACAATCTTGTTACTGTAGAATGTGAAGTACCTGTCAGTGAACTTACCAGCGGATACAGAGCACAGTACGCGAAGGATTCTGTCGGTTGGCACGCATGGCACACAGGAACCGTAGCTGGCGCGATTCGGAAAGCTACCGGGGTGGAAAGACAGGTTTTGCTTTCCAGGTGGATTAAGCCTGTCCGAATCCTATCGGATTCCGAAGTTGCGGCTATGTATAAGGATTTGCTTGATGGAACAGATATCTCTGTTCCTGACAATGTGGTAACTCCTTCGCTCCTTTCCGAATTGAAAAAGGCTGGTGTGAAAATCAATGAAAGCGGAAGAGTAAAGCATTCATACCGGGAAGGTGGAGAGAAGTATTCTGATCGATACATTTCTTCAGATGTTGACACAAATGTGCTTTCCCTTGTCGAGCGCGTAAAATCTGGTCACTATTCCGATAATGAAAAGGTATTTTTTAGCACTGTCCCTGATAAAATAGCATCGACGATTGAGAAAATTACAGGTATTGATGTTAAAGGTTTTCGTGTCGCTATAGAAGCTCGGCAAATATACCACATTCTAAATGACCATGGCCCAAAAGGCACTTCAGACCATTCGATGGCCGATCCAAATGATATTGCTCGGATAAGATACACTTTAGATGACCCTGACGATATTCGTGAATCAGGTACAACAAAGGCATACACCCATTTCAAAAATGGAAAAAACAGGCTTGCGCCAACTGTTCTTTATGAAAAAAGCATTGGAGATAAGTCCTATTATGTTGTGCAAGCGGTACCGGATACGAAAGCCAAAATACTTTATATTGTGTCAGCATTTATTGGGAAAAGCGGATACAAAAAGGAAGTCCAGCAGCTCATCAATGCCAATGGCTCTGATGCAACGGCTAAAACCGGTTCTGCTGAAACTTCCAATTACAGTATACGCGACCCCAATTCTGTTGTCAAGCAGAAATTCTCCGACCGTGACCCGACAGCGGAGGCTACGCGGGCGGCGTTGGAGAAGGAGAATGGGAAACTGCGGGAGGATGTTTCCAGGCTCAGGGAGCTGCTGAGGCTGCAGGGGAAGGTGACCGGCGGGACGGTGATGAAGCCCTCCAGCGTGGAGGCGGCGGCAAGATGGCTGAACAAGTACGCCGGGGCAAAGGCGGATGTGAAGGAGCTCAGCCGGATTCTGACGGAGTTTTACCAGTTCATCGCCACTGACAAGGACTACAGTTGGGAGGATGTCCACGATCGGGCTATGGTCATTGCCAAATACCTTAAGGACAATGTACAGATCAAGCCCCAGATGAGCGACTACGCCAGGGACGTGCTGCGGGATATCCGGGGGATCAAGATCACCCTGGACGAGAGCCAGCGGGCCAAGGCAGAATACCAATACGGATGTGTTGATGCAATCAAGAGTTGATACGTCAAAAACTTGCTGTCATTGTGCGTCAGTGCGCTTACGTCGCAATGACACCGTTTTCAGCCTGCGCGCAACAGTATCCAGTGTATATGGCCCGTTTCAACTATTGATTCGAATTGTTGACTGCCGCTGAAGTAATTTTAAAGGATTTTCTTGACAAATCCGCTCCGTGGGGTTATAATTGCTTGGCAACCTCCGGAGAAACGGGCTTGTAGCGCAGCTGGGAGCGCACCACATTCGCATTGTGGGGGTCGAGGGTTCGAATCCCTTCAAGTCCACCATGAAAAAACCTCTTTTGTCTGACAGGACAAGAGAGGTTTTTTCATGATTTTCGGGGCCAATCGGCTCTGTGCCAACACTGCGCATTTGCGTCTGCGGATCCCGACGGGCGCGGATACCGCGCCCCGGTGCGTTAATCGTCAGCAGCGGTCATTTTGCTGAACATCCACGACAAACAGTACGACGCCTCCGCAGCGGACAGGGATCTCTATGGTTCAATGAAAAAACTTGTGTGTTTGCACAGAACGCTATCGTTTTTACTGTAGGGGAGGCATTCATGCCTCCCGAGTACACGGTACAATTTGCCGAAATGCGGAGTAAAATTGGAAAGTTTCACCGCCGGGAGGCATGAATGCCTCCCCTACAGTGTTTTCGGCGTTTCCAGAACAGACATACAAACACCAATTTGTTTGGCAGCAGAATCTTTCAGTCACTCGTGATTTCCGCATCCTGCGCCCTGGTGGAATGCTGACAAGGGGAGGGAATGCTCACACACACAAACTTTTTCATTGAGGCATCTCTATTGTAGGAATACTGCTCAGCGCCCCACCGGGGATTCCACCGCTGCTGAATGGCGCTGCGGACTGATACTGCATTTCGATCTGTTCGCCATACCGCTTCAGGATTGCCAGAGCTTCTTCCAGGTGGTCATGGTTGACACCAATCATCAGCGTTACACTTTTCTTATTCAAAAAACCGCCGGTGGAATGCAGAACCGTGGCATAAAACCCTTTGGCATTCAGATTCTCAATCGCAACCCGGTAGTCATCGCCCTGCAGCACAGCGAAGATCATCTTATCACAGTTAATATGTTTTTCCATGTTCCTTTGAATCTCCTCTCACTTGGCCTGCTTGCGAAATGGATTATAGCACAGAGGTCATAAAGATCGTGTTATTTTCGAAAGGGCCAAATTAAACATATGCAAATATGGATTTTGGCGGCTAAACGAAGAATTCGTGCCAAGCTGTCAAAAGGAGAAAAAACGCAGCCGCGTGTGCAGCGGATCTGCCCGCCATTGCCTGCTCAGGCGAAACAGCGCCCGCAGCACACCCTGACAGGCGCTTTCAGATCCCCCAAGGAGTCCAGAAAACTGGTGCTTGAAAAAATGCTGTCATTGCGAGCCAGTGCGCACACTGGCGTGGCAATCCCCCG
>CAMFFO010000003.1 GCA_945949735.1 uncultured Clostridia bacterium
TGGAGGGCAAGAGCGGCAGCGTCCAGCTGGCCTTCTCCTGCAATGTG
This sequence comes from uncultured Clostridia bacterium, assembly GCA_945949735.1. Lineage (GTDB taxonomy): Bacteria > Bacillota > Clostridia > Oscillospirales > Oscillospiraceae > Faecousia. Next base: position 48 of record CAMFFO010000003.1, read on the forward strand.
TACCAGTACGCCATCTATTACGCGGTCTGCGCGGAGCAGGGCAAGTACGGGGAGCTCCAGAACTACATCTGCGACACCGACCCCACCACCCCCATCCGTCTGTCTGCCCAGAGCAATTACAGCGATGAACCGGAGGACACCCCGGACACCGGGCTGCGCATCATCAAAAAGGAGACGGGGAGCGAAAAGCGGCTCAGCGGGGCCCTGTTCGAGGTCATCGACCCCAACGGCGCCAGCGTGGGCACCTTCTCCTCCAACAGCTCCGGCGAGGTGCTCCTCGACCTGACCCTCTGTGGAAATTATACGGTCATTGAACGGGAACCTGCCCCGGATCACCTGATCAGCACCCCGGATGTGCAGAATGTCAACGTGGAGTACGGGAAGGTGGCTGAGGTCACCTTTTACAACGACGCCTACGGCTCCCTCCGGGTGGAGAAGCGCAGCGATACCGGCGACCTGCTGCCCGGCGCGGTGGTGCAGATCAGGCACATCGAGAGCGGCACCACCTATGTACAGGAAACGAACTTCGCGGGCTGCGCTTTCTTCGACCGGATCAAGCCGGGTGCATACGAAATTTTGGAGCGGACCGCCCCGGTGGGCTGGCTGAAGGACGATGCCACCTACAATACCACCGTTGTGGCCGGGGAGGTCTCCGATTTCCTGCTGATCAACCGAGAGCTGCCGGGGATCCGGATCATCAAGTATGATCGAAAAAACAAGGTGGCTATGCCCGACGTCACCTTCGAGATTTTCCGGGACGGCGTATCCCTGGGCAGGTTCCGCACCGATGAATTTGGGGAGATCCTACTCACCGATCAGGAACCGGGCACTTACCGGGCCGTGGAGGTGGACACAGGGGATCCCGGCCTGATCCTGGACGCCACGCCCCAGGAGGTGGAGCTCCAAGCCGGGGACGGTATCCGGGAGCTGCTGTTCTTCAATGACCGGACACCCGGCTTGCGGCTCACCAAGGTGGATTCCGCCGATCCCTCTAAAGTCATTCCCAACGCGGTCTTCGAGATCAAGGCCGTGGACGGCAGCTACGGCCCGGAGGAGTTCCGAACCAACGCCAAGGGCGAGATCGACCTGACCAACGAGAACCTCCCCGCGGGCTCTTATGTGGTCACGGAGAAGTCCTGTGCCGGCTATGTGGTGGACGACGCCCAGCGCATCGTCTACCTTGGCCCCAATGTGGACGCCGAGTATGTGTTCACCAACTCCAGGCTGCCCTCGCTGCTGCTCATCAAGCAGAGCTCTGACGGCACACCGCTGGAGGGCGTTTCCTTCCGGCTGGCTAAGATCGAGGACGGCAGCTATTATCTGGACCGCACCTCTGGCCCGACAGGAGAAATTCTCTGGGAGGGCCTGGAACCCGGCGTCTATTCCCTGTCTGAAATTTCCACAAGATCGGATCACATCCTCGACCTCAGAGAATACCACATCGAGCTGTTTCCTGGCAAGACCAGCACCAAGGTGCTGACCAATGACCGCCGCTCCAATTTGTATATCCATAAACGGGACGGCGATACCAGCGAACCGATCCCCGGAACGGTCTATTTGGTCAGAGGCGCGGACGGCCACTCCATCGCGGAGGTGGAGACGGACGAGAACGGCGTTGCCGTGGTGCCCAACCTCCTGCCCTCGGTGGTGGAGGTCATCGAGAAATCCGTCCCGGAGCCTTACCTGCTGGCAGAGGAGTCGCAGCTTGTAACGATGTACCCCAACCGGGACCGTGACGTCTATTTCGAGAATTTCAAGCGTCCGTCTATCGAGATCATCAAGGAAAATTCCGTCACCCATGACCGACTCTCTAATGTGCGGTTCCAGGTTTGGTATGCCAGCAACAACACCAGCACCGGGGAGTTCAACGACCTGGGCATCTTCACAACGGACGAGAATGGCCGCATTGAGCTGACCGGCCCGGCTAATGGCCTGCGGGACGGGTGGTTCCGGGTGAAGGAGTTGGCACCGCCCACCGGGTTCTCCATCAAGGACAGCGATACCCAGGAGGCATTTGTTCAGGCGGGCAAGGGCCACACCTTCTTGTTTGAGAACACACCTCTCTCCGCTATCTGTGTATGGAAATATGACTCCAAGACCGGGGCCGCCTTATCTGACTGCTGGTTCCAAGTCCGTTATTTGAGCGGCAATACCAGCGGCACAGGGGGCACTGTCATCGGCACCTACCGCACCTCGGCCAACGGCTCTTTCACGGTCACAAATTGCAAGGCTGGCACTTATATCATCGAGGAGCTCTCCAGCGATGGCTCCCATGTGATCGACACCCCGCCCCAGACAGTGTACCTCTCCGGCCAGGAGCAGGAGGTCGTTCCCGTCTACTTCGGCAACAGTCCCAAGGGGGCCGTTCTGGTAAAAAAGGTGTCCAGCGCCGACAATACGCCTTTGAGCGATGTGGAGTTCTTGGTAACGACCTCGGACGGGGCCGTGGTGGGCGACGCCAACGGCAAGTTCGTGACCGACAGCGCCGGGACTTTTCTGGTGGAGAATGTCGATCCCGGCACCACGATGGTCATCAAGGAGACCAGAGGAAAATCGGGGTTCCTGCTGGATGACACCCCCCAGACCGTTCAGGTCAAGGCGGGCCAGACCGTCACCGTGGAGTTCCGCAACCAGCCTCTGGGAAATCTAATCATTGAGAAACTGGGGCGGAATAGCACAAAGACCGTTCCCCTGGAGGGCGTGAAGTTCGAGATCAAATACGCGGATGGCCGCTATGTGGACGCCGCCGGCGGCACTCTTTCCTCCAAAGGCATCTACTATACCAATGCCAGCGGGCAGATCATCCTCCCCGGAATTACAGGCACGGTGGTCGTGACTGAACTGGAAAGTGTGTCTGGCTATACCATTGACGAGAACAGCCGCAGCCAAACCGTTACCGTGAATCCCAACGACACCCAGACTATCCGTTTTTACAACAACGCAGTGGGCGGCGTGGAGATCATCAAGATCAGTTCAGCGGACAAGACCGAGCGCATCCCCAACACCACCTTTGAAATTCGCAGGGTATCGGATGACGCTCTGGTGGACACCGTGACCACCGGGAAAACCGGCAGCGTCTTTGTGACACTACCGGATGACAGCTACTATGCGGTAGAGACCGAGAGCGCCGAGGGCTTCAAACTGGATTCCACACCCCACTATTTCACCGTGAAGGACGGGAGCTGTCCACCGCTGACCGTGACCAACGCGCCTATTTCCGGTATTTTGATCCACAAGGTCTCAACGGCGGACGGCTCCGGGATCTATGGCGTGACCTTCCTGCTCTACGATGCGAACAAGAACCCCATCGGCCAGTACACCAGTGACCAGGACGGCTATGTCTATATCGATGATCTCCCCGGCTCCGGGCGGTTTTACCTGCGGGAGCTGGAAAATGAGGGATATGTCCCGGATACGCAGCTCAAGACCGTCTATGTCACCGCGGGGACGACCACGGAAATCGAATGGGAGAATACACCTATCACCGGCCAAATCCAAGTGACCAAGACCTCCGCGGACTACAACAGTATGAACGGCTGGCCTGCTGGGACGCCCATCCCCAACACCATCTTTGAAATCTATAACTACAGGACGGGCAAGCTGGTGGACACGATCAAAACAGGGAAAAACGGCGTTGCCGTCAGCAAGCCCCTCCCCTTGGGCCGCTACCAGGTGATCGAATCCCAGAGTGCGGACTTCTATGGCCTGGATCAGACGCCCATTGATGTGGAGATCGAGTTCGCCGGCCAGATCGTTAAGGCGGCCATGACCAACAAGAGCCTGTATACCAATGTCAGCATCAAGAAAACAGGCTACACCGAGGTCATGCCCGGCCAGTCCATCCGCTATGACTTTTCCGGCATCGCCAACAACTCCACCACCAGCCTGACCAGTTTTTATTGGAGGGATACCCTGCCCGTGCAGGCAGTGCGGCTGGATAAGATCGTCACCGGCACCTACAATGTGCAGGGCAATTACAAGGTAGTCTTCAAGACCAACCTGAACGGCGAGTACCGCACCATGTACGACAACCTGAGCACCATGCAGAACTATATGCTGGACGCCTCTCCCGCCGCGCTGGGGCTGGCCTCCAACGAGTATGTGACGGAGTTCATGGTCTCCTTCGGCGTTGTCCCCGCCAACTTCCGGCAGGTGGAGGCACCCAAGGTGTACTGCAATGTGGTTTCCTGGCTCACCGGCGGTACCCAGTTCACCAACCAGGCGGACGCGGGCGGCGTTTACGACGGCCAGTGGATCATGGCAACCACCCGCTGGGTGACCAGGGTCTATAAGCCCTCCAAGCCCCTGCCCCGCACCGGCTATTGATCGTTCCATCTCATTTCACCAGGAGCGCCGTCCTAACAAGGCGGCGCTCCCACTTTATAAACGCACAGGAGGTTTTCAAGATGAAGCACAAGAAAATCATCCGCGCCCTGACCCTTGTTCTTGCCCTGACGCTGGTCTGCTGCGTCCCCGCCTTTGCCGCGGGGGATGTGGCCTCCGCCGTGGAGAGCACCTGGAAGGACGCGGCGGCGCAGATCAAGACCGTGGTGGACAATGTGGTCTTCCCGGCGCTGGATATGATCCTCGCCATTGCGTTCTTCACCAAACTGGCCATGGCGTACTTCGACTATAGAAAGCATGGCCAGTTCGAGTGGACCGGCCCGGTGATCCTGTTCGCCTGTCTGGTCTTTACCCTCACCGCGCCCCTCTACATCTGGGGCATCATCGGGATCTGAGGCATGCATATGACCTTTTTTGAACGGGAGCTGCGAAAGATCGTGCAGCCCATCTATCCCGACGCGGTATTTGTGGGCCGGGCCTGCTATGTCCGCCTGAGCGAGATGAACCGGGCCAAGCTGCAGTTCGTCACCTGCGGCATGGCGGATCGCTATGAGGCGATCCAGATGACCATCCTGAACCGCAACGACGGGCAGGTGGACGCCCTGCGCCTGCGCTTTGCGGACCTCTGGGGCAAGGGGCAGACGGATAACCCCTACATTCGGCGGAGCGGTCCCTACGCATGGACGGATAATGGGCAGACCGACTGGTACGCCTACCGCCCTACAGCGGCGGACTATGAAACGCTGACCAACGCAGTCTCCAGCTATCTGGAAGTATTCCAGGAGCAGACCGCCGCCCAGCAGTGGCAGCAGACCATGTAAACAAACGAAGGGGCCGTACCATCTGTGCGGCCCCTTGACTGTCCCAGAAACGGATGATACGGCCTTTGAAACGAGGTGAGTCATTCATTGTTCATCTGGGACTTTGTAGCCGCCACCATCATGGACAACCTCATCGACTGGTTCTATGGCCAGGTGGTGGGCTTTCTCGGCAACTTCTTCTCGGCCATGGGCAACATGGGCGTGGAGCTGTTCGAGCTGGAGTGGGTGCAGGCCATCGTGCTGTTCTTTTCCCAGCTTGGCTGGGCGCTGTTTGGCGTGAGCCTGGTGGTATGCGCCTTTGAGTTCGGCATCGAGTACACCACCGGCCGGGCCAATCTCCAGCACACCGCCCTCAACGCCATCAAGGGCTTCCTGGCGGTCAGCCTGTTCACGACGGTACCCATCCGGCTCTATGCCCTTTCCGTATCGCTGCAAGGGCGGCTCAGCGCCGGGATCACCGGCTATGGGACCAGCATCGGGGATGTGGGGCAGCAGATCATCACGGACCTGAACAGCGTGGAGAGCATCGCGGATATGACGCAGGTGACGCTGGACTTCGGCATCGGCCTGATCACCAGCCCCATCATGCTCCTGTTCTGCATCATCCTCATGGCCTACGCGGTGATCAAGGTGTTCTTCGCCAATCTGAAGCGGGGCGGCATCCTGCTCATCCAGATCGCCGTGGGGAGTCTCTATATGTTCAGCATCCCCCGCGGATATGTGGACGGGTTCACCCAGTGGATCAAGCAGGTCATCGGCCTGTGCCTGACGGCCTTCCTGCAATCCACCATCCTTGTGGCTGGGCTTATGGTCTTCAAGGACCACGCCCTGCTGGGGCTGGGCCTCATGCTCTCCGCGGGAGAAGTGCCCCGGATTGCCGGGACCTTCGGGCTGGACACCACGACAAGGGCCAATATCATGAGCGCAGTCTACACCGCACAGGCCGCCGTCAACACCACCCGCACCGTTGTGCAGGCGGTGGCGCCGAAATAAGGAGGAGCGTTGTATATGACAGAAGGAAAAGAAAACCGTCCACCTAAAATCTACGCGATCTGGGTGGAAGCGAGGCCGGAGAGTCCCATGGCGGGGCTCTCCGGCTTTTTATCTGAGAACGGCCAGCGCCTGTTCTTTACTGAGTGTGGGAGCGCGAAACAGAAGCTTTGGGATATGGAGGCGCTCCGTCTCAACCGTCATCCCGCTGTAAAGTACCAATGTGTGGAGTATCCAGGCGGCCATGATATAGAGCGGAGTGTTCAGGCTGAATTGATCAAGGCTCTTGATACAACGCCAGACCCCGGAGTCATGCGGTATGCAGTCATAGACCGTATCTATGGCAACACCGGAGGCGGATGCATGGTGGGGACGCTGGCCGTGCGGCTCCCGGAACTGGATAAGACTATTTGGATCAACTGCAATGATGAGGGTGTGACCATCACCTCAGCCGACTATGTGTGGAACGAGGATGACAGCGGGAGCTGGGAGCGGTATGAGGATGTGGTCCTGCGGGAGATCAGCTTCTGGGATCACACCCCGGAGGACTTGGGCCCTCTGCTCCCCGCTGTTCGGGAAGCTGTCGCCTACACCATGGACAAGGAGCTGGAACACACCTCCGGACTGCTCAGGATCCCGGCAAAATGGCTGCCGGAGGTGTACCGCCAGGCCGCCGATCCGGAATATCTGGACTGGGCCGCGGCAAATGAACACGCGGTGGAATTCGGCAGAGAGGGTGTGGTGGTCAACGACCCGGCCTATCTCTTCCGCTCAGAGACACAGGAAAATGCCCCTGGCGCGGTGGTCTACATCGCTTCCCCCTTGTCCGGGGATGTGGAACAGAACCTCCAGTTTGCCCGGCAGGCGTGCCGGTATGCCATCTCCCAAGGCGTAACGCCCTTTGCGCCACGTTTGCTCTACACCCAGATGCTGGATGACAGCGCCCCGGAGGAACGGCAGCTCGGCATTGCCATGGGAAACCGGATGCTGAAACGGTGCGACGAGCTTTGGCTGTGCGGGGACCGGATCAGCCCCGGCATGACGGGAGAAAAAGAACTGGCGGAGCGTTTCGGCATCCCCGTGCGGAGCGTCAGCACGGAGGAGATCCAGTCCACGGAGCTCTCGCATACAGAGGGGATGGGGATGGCCATGGGGTGACCCTGACGATGGGGAGTCTCTTCGACGGCATCGGCGGATTTCCCCTTGCGGCGGAGCGGCATGGTATCAGAACGCTTTGGGCCAGCGAGATCGAGCCGTTCCCCATGAAGGTCACAGAACAGCGGTTCCCGAGCATGGCCCATAAGGGCGACATTACAAAGTTGAGCGGCAGGCTGCTGTTCCCTGTGGACATCATCTGCGGGGGCAGCCCGTGTCAGGATCTCTCAGTGGCCGGGGCGCGCGCCGGATTGTCTGGCGCCCGCTCCGGTCTTTTTATGGAGCAGATCCGCATCGTCAAGGAGATGCGGACGGCGGAGAGAGAACGGGGCCGCACGGCAGCCGACATCCGTCCCCGCTGGCTATGCTGGGAGAATGTGCCTGGCGCGTTCAGCAGCGGATCGCCCAAGGGTGAGGACTTTCGCATCGTGCTGGAGGAGATCATTCGGATCCATGACGCCGGCGCGGAGGTTCCACGGTCCTATCCCTATTCGTGGCCGGACGCGGGAGATATCGCGATAGAGACCGGCTTCTCACTGGCGTGGCGCTGTCTGGACGCACAGTTCTGGGGCGTCGCTCAGCGGAGAAAGCGCATTTTTCTGGTGGCGGACTTCGCCGGCCCTCTCGCGCCCCTGCTCCTGTTTGATAGTTTAAACACGGAGGTTTGACCATGCAGAACTACGACAGCAACGGCCAGATGATGCTGTTCTCTCTGGATGAGCCTGATGATGTAGATGATATATTCGAGAGCCAGCCAAAACAAAAAAGCAAAGCCGTGTCCCTGTCCGTGCTGATCTCCATCCCCTATTTCCACCTGGACCTGTCCAGGGGCCATGTGGATCTGTTTGGGTGCCATTATTGGGAACTCCGCTCCCCGTGGCGGGAAAATGGTCCGCCGCTCAACACCGGACCGGCTCCGCGGGAGCCTGTCAAGTGTGCTTTGTCCGATATCCTGGAAACCAGCCCCCGGAGAAAATACTATCTGAGCAGGACGGCCTGCCTGGGTATCCTGCGGCGGGCGGAGGAACGGGGCAAAGAGCTGCCGGCACAGCTCAAGGCGGCGCTGATGGCGCAGGCGGGACTGATTCTCAGGCCGGGACAACCATATCATACCGCAACAGAGCCTGTCGGCTTCGATGGCTACAATGGAGATATCACCGATCAGGTCTCCGCAACACTTGGCACCAATTGCGGCATGTCTACCGGGCGTAACGGAGTGATCGCACCAACAGCTTTTGCGGCCAATCAGCGGGAGAAGGTGAATTGCCGCAAAGCGGCAAGAGAAGCCGCCCTGGGGCGCGAGGTGCGGGATATCCACGATGTAGCGGGGGCTTTGGGCGCACAGCCGGGAATGAAACAGCAGGCTTTTATTGCTGAAAATTGTCTCAACCCATGGGATACGCAGCAGGCCCGTGTGTTTACCCCAGAGGGAAAAGCTCCAACCCTGGCCGGCGCGGACGGCGGAGGCGGGCGGATTCCCGGCGGGCTGCTGTTTGCCGCAGGCGTGGTGACCAAGGGAAACGGCGAGTGCTATCTCAGCCCGGAACGGCATACGTCCATAAGCGGCGGGGGCGGTATGCCCGGCCAGGGCTATCCCTGTGTACTGACCGCAGGTTTCTGTGCCGGAGCCGCGCCTACAGCGGGCGGGATCGGATATCAGGAGGAGATCGCGCCCACATTGAAAGCCGCTGAGAGTGGAACGAACATGGTGCCGTCCGTCCTCTGCCTGAATGACCAGGGCGGCGCGGCCATGGGGTGCAGCAAGGATGTCTCCGGCACCCTGCGGGCACAGGAGCATGGACACCAGCCGCTGGTCTATGAGAATCACGGCGTTGATGCCCGTTATACCGGCCCGCACCCTATATCTCCCACACTATCCGCAAGAGCGGGGACCGGCGGAAACAACCTGCCCTTGGTGACGGACGCTCCCTGTTTCTGCATTACGGGCAATGCCATCGACCGCCAGCCCCAAAACGGCGGCAACGGGATCGGGTATCAGGAGAACATCGCCTATACCCTGACCGCCACGGATCACCATGCGGTCTTCTCCCGTCAGCGGGTGGATGTATTCAAAGATGACGCAGTAGCTTCCACTGAAAGCGCCCGCCAGCACAAGGACGCCACCGATCTGGTGTATCAGGAGACGGTGGGTGCCCTGACCAGCAGCGACCGGAAAGGACCCAACAGCCAGTATGTAGGGCAGGATAAGCTGGTCGTAGACGGCCCCCTGCTCATCCGCCGCCTGACGCCCCTGGAATGTGAACGGCTCCAGGGCTTCCCGGACGGTTGGACGGACCTGCCCGGCGCGTCGGACTCGGCCCGCTATAAGGCGCTGGGCAACAGCGTGGCAATCCCCTGTGTGGAGTTCATCATGCGCGGCATTGCCATGGCCGCAGGCTATTGATTTCCCGGATAGCAGAAGCAGCAGGTTTCGTGGTCATTCACCACTCCTGTGGCCTGAAGAAAGGAATAGATAATCGTGCTGCCTACAAAGCTCATCCCCCGGCGCTTCAGGTCTTTGGAGATGCGGTCGGACAGCTCCGTGCGGGCGCGCATTTCATCATCTGTGTTCAAGATGACCTTGCCCCCGGTAAAGCCCCAAAGGTAGCGGTCAAAGGAGCCGAACTCCGCCTGAATGGTGAGAAACACCCTGGCGTTTTGAGTTGCGGCCATGATCTTGCGCCGGTTGCGCACAATTCCCGCATCCGACATCAGAGCCTCCACCTTCTCCGGGCCGTATTGGGCGACCACGGCTGGCTCAAAGTTGTCAAACGCGGCCCGAAACGCCTCCCGCTTTTTCAGGATCGTCAGCCAGGAGAGACCAGCCTGAAACCCTTCCAGAATAAGCATCTCAAAGAGTTTGCGGTCGTCATGCTCCGGCCGCCCCCATTCATTATCATGATAGGCGGTGTATAATTCCGAGCTTGGATCCGCCCAGCGGCACCGTTTCATCTCAAGACCCTCCCACAATCAAGCTGTCTTGATTATACACGCCATTGCACCAAATGGCCACCAAAAGTTCCGCGAAAGGGCTTGTCGCTTGTGCTTCGTTTCATGCCCTGTTCTTCGTTGGGTTTGGTGAATAGCTTTTGGCCATGGCTTGGGACATACTTGCCCTACCAAAAGGAAAGGAGCGCACAAAATGGGCAAACTGACCATCAATTTATGTGAGGAACTCCACCAGAAGATCCGGGAGGATGTGGCGGCGGACGAGGCTCTGACCACCGGCATCCTTATGGAACGGATCCTCCGGGAGCATTACGAAAGGCCCAAACCGCGCCCCAGGGCAGAGGGCGGCAGGACGATGGCGTTCTCGGTATCGGAGGAGCTGTTCCAGCGGGTCAAGCAGTATCTGGCGGCCCACGGAGACCAGTCCCAGCGGGACTTCGTGGTTGGTCTGGTGGAGCAGGGCCTCGCCCTGTGGAAACAGGGTAAGACCCTTAAGCCCCTGGAGGGGTACAAATCCCAGAAAGGAGAGCGGACACTGGCGTTCACCGTCACGGAGGAGCTGTTCCAGCAGATCAAAGCCTACCTGTCCGCCCACAAGAAGCTCTCCCAAAAGGAATTCGTGGTCACCCTGATCGAAAATGCCGTCTCCGGCTGGGAGACTTGCCAGGAGAAGGACGGGATCCCTGTCGTGGAAGTCCTGCCCGAGTTGAGTGAGGAGGAAAAGCCCGCAGCGAAGGACTCTGTTGCATGAGGGAACCGCGCCCTATATCACCACTATCCAGAAATAGGCCAAGGACGGGAGGCGTTACTTCCCGTCCTTTTCGTTAGGAGGAATCTGACCATATATATCTACCCTGATAATCTGAAAGCCAAGGCGATGCTCTGGCTGTGGACGCTGCGGGATGTGGCCATCATCGGGATCGGGCTTTTGCTCTCTGTCCTGGCCTTGGCACAGAGCGGCTTCCTGCCCCCGCTGGTGGTTACCGTCCTCTTCGCCTTCCTGAGCATCCGCGTGGAGGACGCCAGCATTCTGGACTTCCTGCGCTATGCCGTTTGCTTTTTATTTTTGAAACAGCAGTACTATGAATGGAGTGAGAATACTGAATAGGAAACAGAAAAAGGAGCTGCGCCAGCGGCAGACCACCCGGCAGCTCATGGGCATCAGCCAGCTCACCGATCACGGCCTCAAGACCGCCGATGGAGAACTGGCCTTTTTTCTTATCAAGCCGGACAACCTGTCCGTCCTCTCGGACGAGGGCATCCGAGGCCGGATGCTGGCCCTGACCCGCCTGCTGTGCGCCATGCCGGAGCTGCGGATGCTGGCTCTGGACTCCCGTGAGTCCTTCCGGCACAACAAGGACTGGTACCGCCAGCGATTGGAGGACGAGGAGCTGCCCGCCCTGCGGGAACTGCTGCGGCAGGACAGCGCCCACCTGGACGAGATCCAGTCCGCCACCGCTTCGGCACGGGAATTTGCCTTCGTCTGCCGCCCGGAGCAGCAAAACGGCGAGACCGCCGAGAGCCGCCTGCGCCAGACGGAAAAGCGCATCCGGGACCAGGGCTTCCATGTCCGTCTGGCCGGTGAGCAGGACATCAAGCGCCTGCTGGCGGTCTACTACCAGCAGGATGTGACCACAGAACACTTCGAAGACTGTGACGGCGGGAGGTGGGTGACACAGGATGCCTAAAAAAGCGCAGAAGAAAAAGAAAGCAAAGGCTCCGGCCAAGCCTGCCGAACCCCGCGTCAAGGACTTCCTGGACCTCATCGCGCCCACGGCGGTGAAGTTCAACACCGACCACGCCATCTGCGGCGGGGCATACCGCTGTACCCTGGCCCTGCGGAGCTATCCCACCACCACGGAGGAGCTGGCCCTGCTGCGGCATTTAGGCGAAAAGAGCGGCGTGACCCTGACCATTTACAACCGGCAGGTGACTGCCGCCGAGGAGGATAAGATCATCCACAATGCGGAGAACAAGAACCGCATGGACCGGGGCAGCAGCAACAGCATGAAGCAAGCCGTCACCGCCGAGGCCAACCTCCAGGATGTGGCGGCGCTCATCGCCTCCATGCGGAAGAACAGCGAGCCGCTCCTCCACTGCGCCGTGTTCATCGAGCTGTCCGCACGGGACGCGGAGAGCCTGCGCACCCTGCGGGACGAGGTGACGGCGGAGCTGGTGCGGAGCAAGCTGGGCGCCGACCCAATCCTCCTGCGCCAACGGGAGGGCTTTCTCTCCGTGAACCCCGCTGGCCGCAACGCCTTTGGCTCCCAGTTTGAGCGCGTCCTGCCTGCCAGCTCGGTGGCCAACCTGTATCCCTTCAACTACTCCGGCAAGACCGACCCCAAGGGCTTTTACATCGGACGGGACCGCTACGGCTCCAATATCATCGTGGATCTGAACCGCCGTGCCGACGACAAGACCACCGCCAGCGTCCTCATCCTGGGCAACAGCGGCCAGGGCAAGAGCTATCTGCTCAAGCTCCTGTTGTGCAACATCCTGGAGAGCGGGCAACGCGCCATCTGCCTGGACCCGGAGCATGAGCTGACTGACCTGTGCGTCAACCTGGGCGGCTGCTTTCTTGACCTCATGAGCGGTATATACCGGATCAACCCCCTCCAGCCCAAGCTGTGGGATGTCAGCGGCGAAGATGACCCGGACGCTCCCGCGGCCTTTCGCCAGAAGACCCGGCTGAGCCAGCATATCTCCTTCCTGAAGGACTTCTTCCGCTCCTACAAGGAGGACTTCGCGGACAAGCACATCGACACCATCGAGCTGATGCTGGAGCGGCTGTACGCCCAGTGGGGCATGGATGACAACACGGACTTTTTGTCCCTGACCCCCACGGATTACCCCGTTCTCTCCGACCTCTACCGTATCATTGAGGATGCGTATCAGAATTATGACCAGGAGGAATTCCCCCTCTACACCAGGGAATTGCTGCGGGAGGTCCTGCTGGGCCTCCACTCCATGTGCCGCGGCGCGGAGAGCAAGTTTTTCAACGGCCACACCAACATCACCAGTTCCCGCTTCCTGGTCTTCGGCGTCAAGGGGCTCCTCCAGGCCAGCCGGAATGTGAAGAACGCCATGCTGTTCAATATCCTCTCCTATCTCAGCGACAAGCTGCTCACCGAGGGAAATACCGTGGCCACGCTGGACGAGCTGTACATCTGGCTGAGCAACCTGACCACCATCGAATATATCCGTAACAGCCTCAAGCGGGTGCGGAAGAAGGAGTCCTCCATGATCCTGGCCAGCCAGAATCTGGAGGACTTTGATGTGGACGGTATTCGGGAGCTGACCCGGCCCCTGTTCGCCATCCCCACCCACCAGTTCCTGTTCAACGCAGGCAGCGTGAACAAGAAGTTCTATATGGACAACCTCCAACTGGAGCCTGCTGAGTTCGAACTCATCCGCTATCCCCAGAGGGGCGTCTGCCTCTACAAGTGCGGTAACGAGCGGTATCTGCTGGAGGTCCATGCACCGCCCTATAAGGAAAAGCTGTTTGGAAAGGCGGGCGGACGGTGAACCCGTAAGTTAGTGAGCTCATTCCGAACCAATGGCCTGGAAATTGCCAAGCGGCTTCCAGGCTGTTTTCTTTTTGGAAAGGAACATCAATGAAACGAATCTATACCATATTATCTTTTTTCATGCTGACCGCAGCCCTGTGTATGCAGCTGACCGCCCCAGCATCTGCGGCCAATGATCCGGGATTCCGGGATGTCAGCGCGGAATCCCCTTGGTATGAGGGCATTTCCTTTGCGGCTGAAAACGGGATCACCTGTGGGACCGGGGACAATAACTTTTCGCCCGACGCTGTCATCACCACCCGCCAGTGGGCAGTCATGATCTGCCGTGCCTATGATAAGGAGGTTCCCGAAACTCCTGGTATTCCCTTCGGGCAGGCCCAGCTCGAGCTTGCGTACAAAGAGGGATGGCTCAATATGAGTGCGGTACTGGAACCAGACACGGAGATGTGCCGCAGCGCAATTTATGCCAGTGCTTTTGCGGCAGAGGGGATTCCCGTTTACTGTTATGAGCTGTATGAAGACGGAGAATACATGAGCGACGCTGATAATTATGTTCGTATCGCCTGTGAAAATGGATTGTGCGCGGAAAATGCCGATCCACTGGAACGTATCACACGCGGCGAAGCGGCACAGATCATCTATCTGGTCCGTACCAAAGGGCTGCACGTCGATCCCCCCGAGATGGTGGAGCGGTTGAACATCAATAATGTTGATCAGGTATATCTCGGCTCCTATCTTGTCGAGATGAAAAAGATTCCCGCGGCTATTCTGGATGAATATACAGCGCACGGCTGGTCGTTTGATCTGGACAGTCAGTATCTGGACGATTTAAGTGAGCAGTTGAATATGCAGTGCGCCGGTGCGACCAGTTATCGTCAAAAAACGATCTATGCCCGTGAGCCGTCTTGTACCGTTCATGAGTTCGGGCACTTCTATCATCAGGTAATTGGCTTTCCATCCACCACGGAAAAGCTCTATGAGAAGGAGTCGGGATCCGCGCGTGCTGTACTGGGAGACTACTCAACAGTCAATTCGCGGGAGTATTTTGCGGAGTTTTTTGAGTATTGGATCGATTGGAGTGAAAACGAGGATAGGATGCGCCCTCTGGCAGATGCCGCGCCGGAAACCTTTGCATACTTTCTGAAGCTCGAAGAACTCGGCTGGCCTGAGAACGCAAATGCGCAATAGGGAGCCAGCTATGAATGTCATCTCTTATGGCGGCGGCACAAACAGTACCGCTATGCTGATTGGAATGTACCACAAAAATATCCCCGCCGACCTCATTCTCTTTGCGGATACAGGCTGCGAGCAGCCCCACACCTATGAGTACCTGTCCGTCATGGACCAGTGGCTGATAAATCACGGGATGCCGAAGATCACAGTGGTAGAATACATGGACATGAATGGGGACCGCCTGACACTGGAGCAGGAGTGCCTCCGTTCCGGCACCCTCCCCGCTCTGGCCTATGGCTACAAGAGGTGTTCCCTGAAGCACAAGGCCGGTCCGCAAGAAAAATTCTGCAACAACTATCCGCCCTGCCGGGAGGTGTGGGCCAGAGGCGAGAAGGTAGTCAAGTTCATTGGCTATGACGCCGACGAGGAGCAGCGCAGGACCCACGCCTATGTCTATGATATACAGGATAAGAAATACCAGATGGAATATCCCCTGATCGACTGGGGCTGGGGGCGGGAGGACTGCGTTGCCGCCATCCAGCAGGAGGGCCTGCCGCTGCCCGGCAAGTCCTCCTGCTTTTTCTGCCCCGCGATGAAGCACCATGAGATCCGCACCCTCTACCACAACCACCGGGATCTCTTTGACCGGGCCATCGCCATCGAGGACAACGCCCAGCCCAACCTCATCAGTGTCAAGGGCCTGGGGCGGAACTGGTCCTGGCGGGACTTTGTGGAGGCGGATAAAAATCAGATGGCCATGTGCTGGATGTTCCCGGAACATGATATGCCCTGCGGCTGCTATGACGGAGGATAGGAAAGGAGTATTGATCAGATGAAAACCATTGAATTGGACAAATGGGAGCCTTCCGAGGAAGACCCCCGCAAGCTGAAGTGTGCCGGACAGCGCACAGCCCAGGAGGTTTTCGAGGAACTGAAATACCGGCTGGAGGGCATGGGCTATCTGCCGGACGAGTATTTTCTGCTGGCTCAGGAGTGGGAAAATGGCCGGGAGATCCCCCAGGACGCAGACATCTTCTGTACCACCGACTATGGCGGCAGCGAGGGCGTCTATCTGGATGTGTACCTGAAGTGGTATGAAAACGGCCAGCCGGTCACCAGGAGCTTCATCACCGGCAAGACCCTGGGCGATACCGGCGCGGACCTTGACCGGATGTTTCTCATCTCCTCCGCCATCACCAAGGCGTTCCACGGGGATGGCGGCACCTATGCCCGGTATATGCGGTTGGGGGAACGACCGGAGCCAGAGGACATGATCGTCCACCTGGATCCCGCGGAACAGCGTACCATCATCCAGGCGCTGGCAGAGCAGCGGGAACGACAGGAGGCTGCCATGTCCCAGACCGAGCAGCTTCTACGGCGCATGACCGGGAGCATCACCGCCTATATGGACACGGCTGGTCAGCGGCCCCTGCGCATGAGCGACTATGACAAAACAGTACTGGCCATCCGGGACGGCGAGTTGGAAACATTCAAGCAGTTTTACCCCAAGGTGCCGAATCAGGCGGACAGTCTGCTGGCGGAGGCGGCTGGACGGCCGGGGATAGTTGGACGGAAGATGGTTCTGACATTGCTGGCCGACGCAAGGAGTATTTCGCCGGAAGCCTACCTCACCGCCTGCAAGCGGGCGGTGGATACGGGAGACAGCCAGCGGGTGCAGACTCTGGTGGAGCAGATGAAAAGCCGGCTCTCAGAGCCGCGTCCCACGCTCCCCGGCGAGGTCATCCAGTACGCCTATGGACACGATCATCAGGAGATCGCCAAAGACCTGCTCCGGCGATGCACCCCGGAGCAGATTGCCGCCGCACCGCCAAGCCTGCTGCCCATGGCCGCCATGCGGCAGGATTTCCAAACTGCCATGGTGCTGGTGGAAAAGGGGGCGCAGCCGGACCGTCACATTTCCCAGGTGCTCCGTCCTTTGCTCTCTGGTCATCTGGAATGGATGGCAGAGCGGCTTTTGAAAGCAGGGATGCCGGTGGAACTGGATGATTATGCCGCCCTCTCTGCCTGCATTCAAAATGACGCGGTGGATACGGCCAAGCTGCTGCTGGATCGCGGCATGGATCTGGAGCAGTACCGCCTGTGGGATGCGGCCTACGGCAGGAGCGACGGCCATGCGGAAACCATGGATGCGCTGTCCGAATACTGGTCAGAACTGCAAAGCGGCCCACAGCAGGACGGCCCAGCCATGGGCGGCATGAGTCTATGAGCGCCACAGCCGCCGCGGTAGTCAAAGCGGCCATCGCCGCCCTCTCGGATGAAAATACCCGGAAGAAGCTGGGCTGGGTGCTGGTGGCCATCCTCTCTCCGGTGATCCTGCTCATCGCCTTTTTATGCTCTCTGGGTTCGGGCTCCGCCTCCCACAACCTCTCTGTGGTGGAGCTGTGCTTCTACGGCGGGACGATTCCTGCGGAACTCCCGGACGAGTACCGTGCCTATATCGGAGAGATGCAGACCTGTTTCGCTTTGCTGGATGGAGCCATCGCTGAAATCAACGCACAGGCAGAGGATGAAAATGGCCTTGACGGTATCCGTGTCAAGGCCATCTTTTATGCTCTGTACTTCGGCGCGGAAAGTCCCAGCCGCCAGGACTGCCGGGCGTTTGCGGACTGCTTCGTCACCTATGAGGAGCGCACCCGCACCGTAATCATAGCGAATGAAGATGGAACTACCACAGAGGAAGAAGAAACCTATACCGTGGCAGTACCTATCGAGGATCTGGCACAGGTCTACAAGAACATCTACGCCGTGCTGGGCACAGAGTCCACCGATGATCAACAAGCCAATGCGGACAGCGTCTACAGTCTGATCCGCTATGGCTACACCGGGAGCGGCAGCGGCTTTTCCGGTTCGGATGTGCCGTTCATCGGGGCGGACGGCTTCTGCTCTCCCATCGGGGAGAACTGGCGGAGCGTGGTCACCTCGGAGTTCGGCAATCGTATCGACCCCATCACGGGAGAGCGCCGGGGACATACCGGCATGGACCTGGCGGTACCCACCGGCACGCCGATCCGCGCCGCCCTGCCGGGGACGGTGACAGTCTCCGCCTACAACCAGGGCGGGTACGGCTACTATATCATCATCGACCACGGCGATGGCCTGTCCACTCTATACGGCCACTGTTCCCAACTGCTGGCCTCGGCGGGCCGGACGGTGGAGGCAGG
Source organism: uncultured Clostridia bacterium (assembly GCA_945949735.1). Classification (GTDB taxonomy): domain Bacteria; phylum Bacillota; class Clostridia; order Oscillospirales; family Oscillospiraceae; genus Faecousia. The sequence goes on from CAMFFO010000003.1 coordinate 18,189, forward strand.
GGATGTGGTCGCCCTGTCCGGCTCCACCGGACGGTCCACCGGTCCGCACCTCCACTTCGAGGTGCGGGTCAACGGGGAGCGGACGAACCCGCGCAGCTATCTGCCATAGGGCAGAGGAAAGGAAAATGTGATGAAAATCAAAGCAAATCTCTTGAACAGACCCAACAATTTTCAGATGGATGATTGTCAAATCGAGAAGGTGGTGGAGTTATCAACGGCGGAGTTTTCCGCGCTGGTGATCACACCGCTCACAAATCAGCCGTTCATTGCGGAGAACAAAAGCCGGATGTTCGTCGACAACAGAGCCATCCACTGCCTGCTGGCGCTGGGCCAGGGCAGCGAGGACGGTGTGCTGGTCTATTCCGACGGCTATGATTACCCACGCCTCGCCGCCTATCTGCCGGGGATGCGGGATATCCTCAACGCCAGACTGGAGCGGGCGGCGGACTTCATCGTCCGGCAGGGTACGGAGGCCACAGAGAACGGGAACTGGGGCGTCAGTTTCGAGGAGCTGGAGAAGCGGACCGGGATCACGATCCGCAGAGGAAACGGCCTGGACGGGATGCTGCTGGATGTGCTCACACGCCGCAGAGAGATAGCCTCGGCGGTACTGACCGATACAGGGCTCGACATAGCGTACCACCCCAGTTTCTGTCCCAGGATTCAAGGCCAGAAACCGTGCTACTTCGCCAAACTTCCGGAGGAACAGAAGACCCGGCTTTTCTATGACGCGGTAGAGGTGTTCTGTGAGCTTTTTGAAAGTGAAGGTATCTACTCCACTCTTCACGACGGCCTGCAAATGCCGAATGAGGAGATCCTGGCACGCGGATACCTCACCGTCGAGGCCATGCTGGCCGCGGGTGCCGTCATAGCCCTGCCGGAAAACTCTGATATCTCTCTGCGGGACATTCTCCAGTACGAGCTGGCCGAGGATCTGTCTCTCGTCCACACCCAGGGTGGAGAACCGATATTCCTTGAACAGGAGGAGGAACTGACCCGTGCGGAGCGAAAACGCTTCTCCGATGTGCTGGACGCCCGCGTTCTGGAGACCCGCGCCGGGGAGGACGGCACGGAGATCGTGATTGACGGCGTGAAGCCGGAACGGCTGGAGCAGTTCCGCTCTGTCCTCGATGCCTATAAGCCGGAGGCTCAGAGCATGAAATTCATTCAATAAAGGGGGCGGCAGACTCATGGACAGTTATGGCTTCCCCCATGTGCGCCCCCTGTTTGGTGAGAACCAGGACTTGGCCGGCCTATCTGCGGGAGGTCGAGGCAAGCTGGAACACCCAGCAGGCGGAGGCGCAGACAGATGCTCCCCAGATAACGATGAAGGAGAGATGACCATGTCAAGTTTTAATATTGCTCTTGCAGAAGAGGGCCTCACCGCCTATGCCATAGAACGGCAGAATGGAATCGAGCGTCACCAACGGCAGGACGAACCGCCCTGGTCGGAAACACGCCGGTTCTGGATCGACGCGATCCTTCAGGGCATGGCCCGGCTGGATGGAGTGCGGCCTGACCCAAAGCAGATGGAGCGGTTCGACCAGCGGCTGGCACAGGCCCGCGGCAGCTTTGCCGCAGAGCCTGCCACAGTTCAATCGCAGAAAGAGACGATCCGGGAACTGCAATGCTACCTCTCTGCGGTGGAAGCAGCCGGCGATGACCGCAGGCGGCAGATTGCCGTTGTCCGGGATTTGCTGGAGGACATGGCCTCCCATCTGCCGTGGGCCGGCGTGTCAAATGGGCTGCACGACGCCTATGACCAGTCGGCGTCCATGCTCCGCCACATGACCGCCCGGATGCCCATTCGGTTCACCCGTATCCTTCTGGGCTGGGAGACCGGCCCCTGCGAGAGCGCCTATGTATCCGGCGCGGTGACCACGCCGGAAGAAGTCACGGATACACTGCTGTTCAGGAAACTCTCTGAGCGGTATCCAGAGGTAACCGATTGGCCCGCGCTCTGCGTGGTCTACAACGGCGCTGGGCTGGATAACCCCATGGGTGTGGTGGACGCGTCAGAGTTCGATCTGGCGATCATGAACGAGGCCGGCGACTGCTTTCTGAATTTGCCTGGGATCCGCTGGGCTGGAGGTCCCTACGAAATGCGGGTCGCGGACAGCCCCGCCATGACAATGACGATGCAATAAGATTGGAGGCTGTCACCATGGAAAAAAGTGAAATCACAATCAGCTTCGACTGTGAGCGGCTGGAGGCGCTGGAGTTCTATTTGGGGAAGGAGCATTCCAGCGTCCAGAAACGCATGGAGGAGGCCCTGCGGCAGCTCTATGAACAGGCTGTACCTGAACCGGTGCGGGAGTTTCTGGACAGAAAAGCCGCGCCAGTTCGTCCCAAGCGTCCGACGCGGCCAAGCCAGCCGAAGCAGGAACCGCGTCCTGTTGCACCACTTGCGCAGAAGGAGGATGCACGCAATGAACAGTAGAGAAATCACCCTATGGCTCGACGGGCGATGGTACGACGCGCTGAGCCGCCAGCTGAAAGGTGAGACAGTGGAGGACAAGCTCAATGAGCACCTGGACGAGCTCATCAACGCCCTGATCCCGGACACGGAGTACAGCCGCATCAGCCAGGAGATCTGGCAGGAGGAGCAGGAGAACAAGCAGGCGCAGGAAGCCGCCCGCCGCTTCGCCGTGTTCCATGTGACGGAGGACGGCGGCGATACCTACTTCGTGGCCGAGGAGAATCTGGAGATGCTCCAGGTGGCCGCCCGGCTGCGCAGCTATCTCCGCAAGCCCCCTGAGAACTCTCCCGCACGGTTCACCGGAATGTTTTCCCGCGGGGAGAAGATCTCCCGTGAGCAGTTCAATGACTATGTGTCGGAGCGGCTGGAGAACACCGGACGGGTGACCGGGGCATTCGACATCGACCTGGACTCCGGCCGCTTCAACGCGCTCCATATCATGGACGGCTGGCAGTGTTTCCGAATCAGGGATGTCAGCAGCGCCGCCTACTATGCAAATAAGAGAGCCTATACGTCGTTGGAGGAGCGGTGGAAGGTGTTCCTCAACCATCTCGATGGAAAACAGCTCACCCAGGAAATTGAGCCTGGATATCTCACCGGCAGCCGGATGCTCCGAACCGGGGACATCTCCTTCAGCGGGGACATCGAGCAGAACGAAAACCTGCTGGAGTTCTATCTGGATACCGCTTTCGACGTCGACAAAGTATTCGGCACACACGTCTGCACCGATGAGAATGATGACTGGCTGAACATCTATGCCAACTACGATATGGAGCACCGCCGCGTCTGCGACACGCTGGAAGTGTTCCTGGTGCATGGCGATGGCAGCGAGCAGGACTACAAGTACTGTCTCAGCGAGGAGGAGCAGGCGCTCCTCCTTCCGAAGATGGAGGACTACTGCCAGCAGCAGACGGGCATGAGCCTTGCTGACTACAGCGCACAGTGCATGGCGGAGGATATGGCGCCGCCCATCGGCCCTGCAATGTGATCTATGTCAATCTGCTGGTGCTATTTTTCGTTGGCTTTGCTGAATAGCTTTTCCGGCGAAGGTGTGCCATTGTGTTTGCAAGCCGCCAGGAGCGGCACAAAATAACAACAGGAGGAACAACGATATGACAACTGAGAGAGCGCAGGAATTTCAAATGAGGATCACCGAGGAGGCTCTGGCTTTGATGATCATCCACGGTGAGAGCGTCAGCGACGCCCCCAGTGAGGAGGACATCAGCCTGGCCCACTACGAGGAGGCCGTCACCCTGATTGGTAAGGCGTGGGGCCTCCCCGCTGAGGCCACCGCTGAGAACCTCGGCCTCATCCAGAGGGAGAAGGATGTCCTCCGCAGGATCGCGGCCGGCGAGAATGTCAACCATATCCTGCCGGAAGAAGAACTGCCCATGAACGCCAGCGGGATGGAAACACTGGACAACGTGTGGGACCTGTTCGAAACCGCCGTCCGGCTGGACAACTGGGAGCAGCGCGCAGCGATGTTCAAGCTGGCCGATGAACTGGCGGAGTGCCAGAACCTGCTGGACTGGATCGAGAAGACGCCCGCGGAGCGGGAGTTACCTGAGATCACAGCCGGCTGATTGGCAGCCCAAACAGGGGGCGCTCCATTGCGATGGAGCGCCCCTACTGTTCTCCCCGCCGTTGCCCCTGTCCCGCCCTGTGTGCCGCTTTGCGGGGGTGGGCAGCGTCCCAGCCCACTGGCGCGGCAAAGCGCCGTGTTGCCAGCGTGTGGCGGGAAACGGGAAGGCACAAATGGCCGCTTTGCGGGGGGACGAAAAAAGTGCTGGATAAAAGGGTGCAATCACCCTGTATCACACCGCCCCGCAATGCGGGTCGGAGATACGCTTTTTAGGCTGGTCACGACAGTTTTTCGGTACCTTTTTGCTAAACCCAGTGTTATCACTTCTTTGCCGATGCTATCAAATCTGATATGAACCTGCCAAAAATCCCGACAGTTCCAGCGGTGTTTGCAGTTTCAAAAATGCTATCACAGCTATTTTCAGTTTATATCGGAGGTATTCTGAATGACAGAAGAAAAAGTAAAATTTCTGATGCGGATCGATTCTGATACTGACCGCAAGATTAAAACAGCCATGCCGCTGGCAAATGTCCGCAGTCAAAACGAGTTCGTGGAGAACGCCTTACGGTTCTACTGCGACTACCTGGCCTCCCAGGATTGCTTCTCCGTACTGCCGCCCATGCTGGTGTCCGCCATCCGTGCCACCGTGCAGAGCAGCGAGACACATATCTGCCGCATCCTGTTCAAGCTGGCGGTGGAGATGGACATGATGATGAACATCCTGGCCGCGGGCATGGAAATTCCGGAGGAGCAGCTGCGGGAACTGCGGGGCCGGTGCGTCCAAAATGTGAAAAAGACCAACGGCGGCATCACGCTGGAGAACGCGGTGGCGTATCAGCGCGGCGCGGACTGACGGCGGTGACGCTTCATGCCTCGCGTCATCTTCAAGTGCCCCTATCTCAAGGGCGGCGCGGCGCAGGCCGCACACCTGGGAAACTACGTCCGCTACATGGCCACCCGCAAGGGTGCGCAGCGCATCGCCCCTGACGCGGCGGGACTGCCCGCCACGAAAAAACAGCGGGAGATGGTGGAGCAGCTCATCCGAGACTTCCCGCTGAGCCGGGGACTGTTCGAGTACGAGGACTATCTGGCCTCGCCCACCCGCGGCAACGCCTCGGAGTTCATCACCCGTGCGCTGGAGGACAACTACGACTCGCTGGCGAAAAAGGAAAACTACATCAGCTACATCGCCAGCCGTCCCCGTGCCCAGCGCACCGGGGCGCACGCTCTGTTCACCGGCTCGGACGATCCGCTGACGCTGTCCCAGATCGCGGACGAGGTGGCGCACCATCCCGGCAATGTGTGGCTGCCCATCATCTCCCTGCGGCGGGAGGACGCCGCCCGGCTGGGCTATGAGGACGCGGCACGGTGGAGGGAACTGCTCAACAGCTATGCGGTGGAGATGGCGGCGGCCATGAAGATCCCGTGGGAGCAGTTTCGCTGGTACGCCGCCTTTCACGATGAGGCCCACCACCCGCATCTGCACATGGTCTGCTACAGCGCGGACGGCAAGTCCGGCTACCTGACCAAAACGGGCATCGCCCAGATCAAGTCCGGGCTGGCCAAGCGGATCTTCCAGCAGGACCTTGTGTCGCTCTATGAGCGGCAGACCCAGCGGCGGGACGCGCTCACTCAGGAGGCCAGCGAGGTCATGCGCCAGCTTACGGAGCAGATGAAAGATAGTACGCTGGACAACCCGCGTATCGAGCAGCTCATGGAGCAGCTGGCCGGGAAACTGCAAACCATCTCCGGCAAAAAGCAGTACGGCTATCTGAAAGCGCCGCTGAAGTCGGTGGTGGACGAGATCGTGGACGAGCTGGCAAAGGACGGGCGCGTCGCGCAGGCGTATGACCTATGGTATGAGTTACGGGAAGAAGTACTCCACACCTACAAGGACGATCTGCCGCCACGCCTTCCGCTATCCCAGCAGAAAGAGTTCAAGCGGATCAAGAATCTGGTCATCCAGGAGGCGGTGCGGCTGGGCGAGCTGTCCGCTGTGTTCGCGCCGCCCGAGCCGGAAGAAACAGATGAACCTGAGTTGGATTCCGACAAGCAATACGCCCTCGGCAAAGCCTACCGGGACGGCCATGGCGTGGAGCAGGACGCACTGATGGCTGCGGCATTGTTTCAAAAGGCCGCTGCGCGGGGAAATGACTCCGCCGCATACGCTCTGGCCAAGCTGCTCCTCAACGGCGGCGACGGTCTGCGGCGGGATATTCCTGCCGCTGTGGAGTGGCTCAAACAGTCTGCGGAAGCTGGAAACCAATTTTCTCAGTATCGGCTGGGTAAACTCCTGCTCCAAGGAGAGAATGTCTCAAAGGATACCGCCGAGGGCGTCCGCTGGCTGACCGCCTCCGCTGAACGGGGGAACCAATACGCCCAGTATGCCCTGGGCAAGCTCTATCTGCTGGGCAAGGAGATTCCGAAGGACGGGGACGCCGCCGTCCGCTGGTTCACGCTGGCGGCGGCGCAGGGCAGCGAGTATGCTCAATATTTCCTTGACCACATGGATGACTTTCGGGGGCCATCCCTGTTCTCCTGTGCCACCCGGCTCCTGCGCCACATGAGCCGGATCTTTCAGGAGCAGACGCCAAAGGGACCTGCCAGAACGATCTCGTTTACGGATAAAAAGCTGCGCCAGCGGATTAGGGAAAAGAAGATTGCCATGGGCCATAAGGCGGACGATTACGAAGAACGAATGCAGCAAATTTAGTGGAGGTGAGATAAAATGCCCTATATTCATTTTACCGAGGAGCAGAAGCTCCGGGCTGGCTCTGTTGACCTCGTTGAGTTCCTGCGCCGCCAGGGAGAGAAACTCATCCGCTCCGGCCCGGAGTATCGCATGACCAGCGACCACAGCGTCACTGTCCGGGGCAATGAGTGGTACGACCACGCCACCGGGGAAGGCGGTGGCCCCGTCTCCTTCGTTCAGAATTTCTATCATCTCAGTTACCCGGAGGCGGTCACCCGCCTGCTGGATGGCGAACAGGGGCAGCCGTATGCACCGGCGCAAAAGCCGAAGGAAGAACCCATAAGAGAATTCATCCAGCCGCCCGCCAACCATTCGATGCGCCGTCTCTATGCATACCTGCTGAAGAAACGGCACATCGACCGGGAGGTGCTGAATACCTTCGTCCGAGCAGGACTCATCTATGAGGACGCAGAATATCACAACGCCGTGTTTGTCGGAAAAGACGAACACGGCGTTGTCCGTCATGCCCATAAGCGAAGCACCAACGATCTGGGCAAGACCTTCCGCATCAATGTGGCGGGCAGCGACCCTCGGTACAGCTTCCACTGGACCGGTACCAGCAACCGGCTGTATGTGTTCGAGGCCCCTATTGACCTGCTGTCTTTTGTAACACTGTACCCGGAGGGCTGGCAGGAGCACAGCTATGTGGCCTGCTGCGGAACATCCAGCCAGCCTGTGCTCCAGATGATGGAGCAGAATCCCGCACTGCGCGAGGTGTTCCTGTGTCTGGACAACGACAAGGCCGGACACACCGCCTGCCTGCGGATCGCGGAGAGAGTTGCGGAACAGTTCGGGATCGCCTCAGACCGGCTGATCCCACAGAACAAGGACTGGAACGATGATCTGGCCGAGATCACAGAGGCACAGGCACTTGCTCCGGTCACACAGCAGATGGGGTGAGCCTATGCCGATCCAAACGATTTTACTTCTTGCGCTGGCGGGCGGGATGCTCCTGATCGTGGCCGCCGCCACACACTTCTCCGGTCAGGGCTCCCTGAACAACATCAAGTCCAAGACCGTGGGCGATGGCCAGCACGGAACGGCCCGGTGGGCAACCAAAAAGGAGATCGAGCAGACCTACCGGCATATCCCGTTCCAGCCTTCCCAGTGGCGCTCTGGCAAAGAGCTGCCCCAGGCCCAGGGGCTGGTGCTGGGCTGCGAGGGCGGCAGCTTTCCGAAAAAGCCCAGGAAAAACAAGAAGCCGCCCAAATCGAAATCGAAGAAGGAGCGCCACCCCCTCAAGGCCATCGTGGACACAGACGATATCCATTGCCTCATGATCGGCGCGTCCGGTGTGGGCAAGACCGCCTTCTTCCTTTACCCAAACTTGGAATATGCCTGTGCCAGCGGCATGAGCTTCCTGGCGCTGGATACCAAGGGGGATCTGGCGCGGAATTACGGCACGATAGCGTCCAGGTACTACGGCTATCAGGTGGCGGTCATCGACCTGCGTAACCCCACCCGCTCGGACGGCTACAATCTGCTGACCCTCATCAACCACTACATGGATATCTGCCGGGAGGATGAGAAAAACCTCGCTGCCCGCGCCAAGGCGGAGAAGTATGCCAAGATCCTCTCCAAGACCATCGTCAACCCGGAGGGGGACGCCTCCAACTACGGGCAGAACGCGTTTTTTTACGACGCCGCGGAGGGACTGCTCACCGCCGTCATCCTCCTGCTGGCGGAGTATCTGCCGCCGAATGACCGGGACAAGCGGGAGAAGCGGCACATCGTCAGCGTGTTCAAGCTGGTGCAGGATCTGCTGGCCCCCAGCAAGACCGTCAAGGGCAAGAATGGGTTTCAGATGTTGATGAACCGCCTGCCGGAAACGCACAAGGCCCGGTGGTTTGCCGGCGCTGCCCTCAACAGCGCGGATCAGGCCATGGCCTCCGTCATGTCCACCGTACTCTCCCGGCTCAACGCTTTCCTGGACTCAGAACTGGAGCAGGTGCTGTGCTTCGACAGCGCCATCGACGCGGAGACCTTCGCCTCCCGGAAGTCCGCCATCTTCCTGATCCTCCCGGAAGAAGATCCCAGCAAGAACTTCATGGCTGGACTCATGATCCAGACCCTCTCCCGCGAGCTGTTTGCCGTGGCCGACGAGAACGGCGGCAAGCTGAAGAACCGGGTGGTGCTGTTCTGTGATGAGTTGGGCACCATGCCCGCCTTTGACATCCTGCCCCTGTTCAGCGCGGGGCGCTCCCGCAAACTGACGCTGGTGCCGATTATCCAGTCGCTGGCGCAGCTTGAAAAGAACTACGGCAAAGAGGGCGCGGAGATCATCCAGGACAATGTGCAGGACACGATCTTCGGCGGCTTTGCCCCCAACAGCCAGACTGCCGAGGTACTCTCCAAGGCCCTGGGCAGCCGCACCGTCCTATCTGGCTCCATCAGCAAAGGAAAGAACGACCCCAGCCAGAGCTTGCAGATGATCGAGCGGCCCCTCATGACCGCCGACGAGCTGAAGTCTATCCCCAAGGGGCAGTTTATCGTCATGAAGACCGGCTCCCATCCCATGCAGACCCGGCTGCGGCTGTTTCTGGATTGGGGCATCACCTTTGAGGAGCCATATACCATCCCGGAGAAGGCCGCCCGTTCTGTGGCCTATGCCAGCAAGCAGGAGTTGGAGCGGGCCATCCTGGAACACCACTACACACAGATCGTCGAGGATGCGCCGCCCCCGGTCCCGCAGAACACGCCACCCGCTGGCGGCATGGCACAGGCGCGGGACAGACGGCCCCACGGCAGGCCGCAGCGAAACCCAGATTTACGTACCGGCATGGAGGGAAAATAGCCGTGGGATATTTTGAGATGATCTACCGCTCCGAGCTTTCTCACCGGGCGCGGGCGGTCTATATGTACCTGAAGGACCATGCTGACAAGGACGGCCAGTGCTGGCCGGGAATCAGGACTATTGCCGCCGAACTGAAACTCTCCAGAAGCACTGTCAAACGGGCGCTGGACGATCTATGCAAAGCGGGACTGATTGCCAAAAGCCCGCGCTGGCGGGAGAACGGAAGCCTCAGTTCCAATCTGTACCGGCTCCTCTGAGCATAGAAACGGACTCTCCCGCCAAGGGGAGAGTCCGCGCATTTTGTGAACCGAGCCTCGGTCCATGATGAACCATCCAGAAGGACCCACTCCAAGAAAGTTTAGAGCAGAGAAAGAACATTCATCCTGATAGAATCTTGGGATCCACTGTGTTATAATAACACAAAGCCATAGGCGGGAGGTGTCAGTATGGCGATCGAGAACGGCGAATGGATCATGCGGGGACTGGACTGGGACGATCCCAGCCGCATCCGAAGCTGGGAGGAGTTAATTGGCTGGATCAATGAGGTCGGCTTTCTCCCGCTGTTCAAAAATGAGATTCCCGGTTTCTCAGTGGAGGAACATACCTCCGACCTGTACTGGTGGACTGGGGACGAGGAGCAGGACCCGTGGGAGTGGCGGGAACTGATCGCCCGGAGCGGCCAGGTGGCCTATGGCAAATTCTTCGGCAAAAAGGCGGGCTTTATCTCCAGAGAGTGGTTTCCCCACTTTGCCAACTACCGGCGGGACGGCTATGACTTCGACAGCCGTTGGGATGAAGAACTGGCCAGTATGCGCTGCAAACGGATCATGGACCAGTTTGAAAGCAAGGACGAGCTGTTTTCCTTCGAGCTGAAACGGTTAGCCGGTTTCGGCAAGGATGGAGAGAAGAACTTTGAGGGGACGGTGACAGACCTCCAGATGCAGAGCTATCTGCTGATCCGGGACTTCCGCAGGCGCATCAATAAGAAGGGCTTGGAGTATGGCTGGCCCATCTCCGTCTACTCCACGCCGGAGGCCCTGTGGGGCTATGAGCACATCGCCTCCGCCTATTCTGCTGAACCAGCAGAGTCAAGGGAACTGATTCGCCAGCAGGTACAGAAGAACTTCCCGGAGACGGGGAAAATAGAGCTGGATGTAGTGCTGGGCTGACCACCCATAATTTCCACTGGTACCAGGCATACTAAGGCAAGGAGGCGACCGGGGTATGAAAAACAGGACTTATCTCTGCGTGGATCTGAAATCGTTTTACGCCTCGGTGGAGTGCGTGGAGCGGGGGCTTGACCCCATGACCACCAATCTGGTGGTGGCGGACGAGAGCCGCACGGAAAAGACCATCTGCCTCGCCGTGTCTCCTTCCCTCAAAGCCCATGGCATCTCCGGTCGGGCAAGACTGTTTGAAGTTGTCCAGAGGGTGAAGGAAGTCAACGCCCAGCGGCGGCGCAATGCCCCCAGTGGGCAGTTTACCGGTTCCTCATGGAACGATCCGGAACTGAAAAATCATCCTGAGATGGAGCTGGACTACATTGTGGCCCCGCCCCGGATGGCCCATTATATTGAGTGGAGCACCCGGATATACAGCGTCTATTTGAAGTATCTGGCCCCGGAGGATATATTTCCGTACAGCATCGACGAGGTGTTCATGGATGTGACGAACTATCTGGACACCTATCATCTGACGGCCCGTGAGCTGGCTCGAAAGATCATTCTGGATGTGCTGGAGACTACTGGCATCACCGCCACGGCGGGGATGGGTAGCAATTTGTACCTTGCCAAGATCGCCATGGATATTGTGTCCAAGCATATCCATCCGGACAAGGACGGCGTGCGGATCGCCAAGCTGGACGAGATGACCTACCGCCGTCTGCTGTGGGATCACCGTCCGCTGACGGATTTCTGGCGGGTAGGCCCCGGCTATGCCCGGAAGCTGGAGGCCAATGGGCTCTACACCATGGGCGACATCGCCCGCTGCTCCATCGGCAAGGAAACCGATTATTATAACGAGGAGCTGCTCTACAAGCTGTTCGGCGTCAATGCGGAAATCTTAGTGGATCACGCCTGGGGCTGGGAACCTTGCACTATCGCGGACGTGAAAGCGTACAAGCCAGAAAATAAGAGCATCGTTTCCGGGCAGGTCCTGCAATGCCCATATCAGTTTGAAAAGGCAAAGCTGGTAATGCGGGAAATGGCGGACGCACTGGCCCTTGATCTGGTGGATAAGGGGCTGGTGACCAACCAGCTTGTACTGACAGTTGGCTATGACCGGGAGAATCTGGACGATCCCCAGCGGAGCAAAAGCTACAAAGGCCCGGTCACCACAGACCGCTATGGCCGAAAGGTTCCCAAGCACGCCACCGGCACCATCAATCTGGACAGGTACAGCTCCTCCACCAACGAGATCATTCGGGCGGTGCTGGAGCTGTTTGACCGCATCGTGGACAAAAACCTGCTGGTGCGGCGGCTGAGCATTTCCGCCAACCGTCTGATTTGCGAGGCAGACGCGCCCAAAGAGCCTGCGGCGGAGCAGTTGGACTTGTTCACTGACTACGCCGCCCAGGAGGAACGCCGGAAAAAGGAGGACGCTGCCCTGGTCCGTGAGCGGAAGGTGCAGGAGGCCATGCTGGGCATCAAGAAGAAATTCGGCAAAAACGCCATCCTCAAAGGCATGAATCTGGAGGAGGGCGCTACCGCCAGGGAGCGGAATAAGACGATTGGGGGCCACCATGAATGACGAACAGATATAACGACATCATTGGCCTGCCCCATCCGACCTCGGCCAAGCATCCCAGGATGCCTCTCAGTGATCGGGCCGCCATTTTCAGCCCCTTCGCCGCACTGACAGGCCACGGAGCGGCCATCGTGGAGACGGCCCGGCTGACTGACCGGAAGATCGAACTGGACGAGGACAGCAGGGCCGTCCTGGACGAGAAACAACGGTATCTAGAGGAGATCATCGGCCAGCAGCCGGAGGTCACGGTCACATGGTTCCAACCGGATGAGCGCAAGGATGGCGGCAGCTATGTTACTGTTACGGGAAAATTGAAAAGGACGGACGGCGTTGAGCGTGTTATGCTCCTGACGGACGGCACAAGGATCCCGCTGGATGACATCGTCGGTATCGAAAGCAAACAGCTCCCAGGTGCGTTTCGGGATGAATTCTGAAAATCGCTCTGGGAACGGAATACGGCGCCGTGGATATAACCACAGCGCCGTACATAAAAAATCGTATTATACATATCAAAAAGCGAGACGCACCACATACAGGATGGGCTGCGTCTCGTTTTTGTTTGTCAGGATAGCTGTCAGGTTGGATCGTCAAGCCGCAAACGGCGCAGTGAACTCTTCAGGGAAAGCACCATATCGGTGATCAGCTTGATCTCCATATTGCTGCAATCCGCCACAAGCTCACTCAGCCAGCTGTTCATCAGCGGACGGGCTTGATCGATCTCCATACAGAAAAGCTCATCCGCTGAACACCCCAAAGCATTGATAATATCCAGCATGACCTGAAGGCTTGGGATACTGTTGCCGGTCTCGATGTGGCTGATGTGGGTAACGCCCACTCCGACCGCCTCTGCCAACTGCTCTTGTGTCATTTTCTTTTCCAAACGAACTGCCCTGATCCGGGAGCCGAGCGTTTTATAATCGACCATACTGCAAGTATCCTCCGCCAGCCTTGATACTTGTATTGTATGTGCAATCTGGCCATGTTATAATAATCTAAAAGCGCAATAGACCTTATAGGCATATTACAAAAACCGGATAAATTCAATTCACCCAATGAAATGGAGTTCATCATGAGTATAAAATCATGTGCCATCACTGGCCATCGCCCTGCCCGGTTCAAGTGGAAATACAAGGAGAATAACACCGGCTGCAAGCGGTTGAAAAAACGGCTGCGGGATCAGATCGTGGCGCTCTATGAGCAGGGAGTCCGCCGCTTTTATGTTGGCGGTGCATTAGGTGTGGATATGTGGGCCGGGGAAATACTGCTCCAACTGAAGGAACAACCAGAGTACAACGATATTGAGTTGTTTATCGCCCTGCCCTTTGAGGGGCATGATGCTGACTGGGACAGCCGCAGCCGGGGCCGTCTAAAGGTCTTAATTCAACACAGCACGGAAACCGTGGTAATTGGGACAAAGGCAGAGGTGCTTGCGGTCTGCTATAAGCGGCGTAATTACTACATGGTGGATCACGCCGATATACTTCTGGCCGTGTATGACAATGACCGCTCAATCCGCAGCGGAACAGGCATGACGGTCAACTATGCCAGAAAAAAGGGGGTGTCTGTCATATTGATCCATCCAGACAACGCAAGGGTTTCTATGGATGCCTCTGCTGAGTCATAGTGTCCTTGGCTTTACTTCTCGTAGTTGAAGCACTGCCATCCATGTAGTATAATGATCGTGGTCAAAAGCAAGAAAGCCTTTGCATTTACAACTCGTAGATTGGAACAAAACTGCCATGCAAACACAGAAACTGATTCTCCTTGTGGATGATGAAGTCAAGATCACACAAGTCCTGGCCGCCTATCTGGAAAAGGCGGGATATCGAACCATGTCGGCCCATGACGGGGAAACCGCGCTGGAGTTGCTGCGGCTTCATCCGGTCAATCTGATCCTGCTGGACTTAATGCTGCCGGATATACCGGGAGAGACATTATGCGGGCAGATCCGCGCACAGTACCGCATCCCCATCATCATGCTTACAGCCAAGAGCCAGGAGCAGGACATTCTGGATGGTTTAGAGGTCGGTGCGGACGATTATCTGACAAAGCCATTCAGCCCCCGTGTTGTGGTAGCCAAAGTGGGAGCGGTATTGCGGAGGACGGAGAGCGACGAGTTGTTGAGCGTTCCAGTCTCCTATCGGGACGGATATCTGGTGATCGACTTTCAGAACAAAACCGTTTTGAAGGAAGGGGCGCCCATCCACCTGACGCCATCGGAGTATCAAATACTGCGGACACTTGCCAAAGCGCCGAAACGGATCTTTACCAGAGAACAGCTGATCTCCTATGCGCTGGGAGATGATTACGACGGCTATAACCGAAGTGTTGATACCTACATTAAAAGCCTCCGCAGCAAAATCGAACCAGACAGACATGACCCGGAGTTTATTGTCACTGTGCATGGTGTGGGCTATCAGTTCCAAGGCTGATGGGAGGGAGAGCAAATGGTACATTCCCTGAAGGCGAAGTTGACTGTTTACTTCTCCGCCCTGCTAATATTCTCTCTTGGCGCAATGACGCTCCTGTTTAACCTGACTCTGGACAACCTGTTTGCGCACTATGCCAACGACCAACGCCAGCGCCAGATACAGCAGATCATTGAGCAGGTCGAGGAGCAGTACCTGCCAGAAAGCCAAAGCTATAACATTGACGCAGTAGAGGTGATCGGTAATGCGGCGCTGCAAAACGGCCTGATTGTCCATGTGCAGACGCGCAACGGAGAGGTGGACTGGGATATCTCCATACATAAAGCACAAGAGTGCCAAATCGCACTGCAGCATGCAGAGGAGAATATGCACAGCCGCTATCCCTCTTTTAACGGTGCTTATTCAGAAACCACATACGATCTCTCCAGCGATGGAACGCTGACGGGCTATCTGACGGTTGGATATTACGGTCCCTATGCGTTGGACGATGACGCATTGATATTACTGAATACGCTCAATCGAGTAACGCTGGGGCTGGGTATTGCTTTTCTGCTTGTGGCCATGGTGCTTGCCTTCTTTGCGGCCAGACGCATCGCCCGACCGATCTCGGCGACAGTCGAGGTGACCCGCAGTATCGCGGAGGGGGACTATGGGCGAAAAATTGAAACAAAGACGAAAACCAAAGAGCTGGCGTCCCTCATGCAGTCGGTCAACGAGATGTCTGAAACGCTAAAACTGAGGGAACAGCAAAAGCGCCGGATGACTGCGGATGTGGCCCATGAGCTGAGAACACCACTAACCAATCTGCAAAGCCATGTGGAGGCGGTCATCGACGGGATATGGGAGCCGTCCCCGGAGCTGTTTCAGGGCTATCGGGAGGAGATTTTGCGGCTGACACGGCTGGTGGAGCAGCTTCAGGAATTGTCCAATCTGGAAAGCGGACAGATCATACTACATCTGGAACCAATGTCTGTTGCGGAATTGTTAGAGGACATTCGCCTTGATTTTCTTGCCAGATTTCAGAACAAAGGGGTCGCCTTTGAGTTAGATACCACTCCAGAAGGACTTGCCATGGTATGCGATCAGGATCGCATCAAGCAATGTTTGACCAACCTTGTCTCCAATGCGCTGCGGGCCACGCCGGAGAGCGGGATCGTCCGGCTGGAAGGCCGGCAGGAAAAAGACTTGATCCAGTTATCTGTGTCGGATACGGGCGAAGGCATTCCAGAGGAGCACCTTTCTCAGCTGTTCGAGCGGTTTTACCGGGTAGACCCATCCAGAAGCCAGCAGACCGGCGGCATGGGGATCGGGCTGGCTATTACAAAGTCCATCGTTGAGGCACATGGGGGAACCATCACGGCAGAGAGCGTCATCGGGAAAGGCTCAAAGTTTACCATTTGCATTCCGCTGCAAAGCGTATAACGAGAGCGGCAGGCCGGTTTTGAACTGGCCCGCCGCTTCTTTATTTGTTCCCATCGATTCGGCTTTTCCCATGCAATTTCCGATATTCCAGGGGTGACATCTCATAGGTTTCCCGGAATACCACGGAAAAGCGGCTCTGGCTCTCGTAGCCCACAGCTTGGGCAATTTGGGCGATACTATCCTTGGTCTGCGTCAGCAGCAGGGCCGCTTTCTCCATTCGGTGTTCATTCATGTGGGCGGCAAGGGAATCGCCATAAACCGCCTTGAACACAGCTTTCAATGTGGTGGGGTTGATCAGATACCGCTGAGACAGCTCCTGAATGGTGACCCGCTGCTCCATGTGCTGCAAAATATAATCGTGGACGCTGCGGGCGATCTCCACCTGCTCCGTCTGGTATTTGTCCGCTTCCCGTTTGGGTGATAAAGAAACCGCACTGAGATGGAGCAGCAGTTCCATGACCTTCAAACGGAAATACGCCTGCTGAAGCGGTTCCGGCTGCCCATAGAAACCGCCGAAAATAGGCTCTGTTTTCTCGTTTCCCGTAAGCGTCGCAGATGTCCCTCCGGCACAGAACTTTTCTGCCAATGCCTGTGCGGTCACGCCTGTTCCGCCAAGGAAGTCAGGCAGAGCCATATCAAATTTGGACAGATCCAGCCAGATGGCCAGCCCCTCATAGTGCCCCACTGGGAATGTCATGACCGAACCGGCGCAGAGCTGTCTGGTGTGCAGGGAAAAATCGCCGGGGCCAAGGTAAATCGAACTGCCGTCTTTCATGTTCCAGCCAACACGCCCGTAGCGGCAGTAGTTGATCTCCAGAAGGTCGCGCTCCGCTCCATGCTGGCAGGAAACCTGCCCCGCCAGAAAGTCCTGAAAAACAAGGGTACAGCCGGGGAATACTTCCCAAGAGGTTTTTTGTCCTTTTCCTCCTGGAATGGCCTCCGTGTGCCTCACACCACCTTTCCCGTCTGCAACGGGATGATGCTCCTCCAGAAGCAGGCCGTCCGGAACATCAGCCAATGCAGTTTGAATTTTTGGAAGATGCTGATGATACAAGCCGATCCCTCCGTTTTCCTCCTGCCTAATCCGGGCAGGATATCTTCATGATCTTCTCGATGACCTGATGGAGCAAAACGCTCTGCTCCGTCTCCGCCGCTTTATAGTAGACCTCTTTCCCCTCACGGCGACTGACAATCAATCCACGGTCTTTTAACTGCCGCAGATGGTGGGACACAGCAGGGCTTGTCATCTCCACCATAGCGGAGATGTTGATGACGCACTCCTCGCAGTGACACAGCAGCCAGAAGATCCGCAGCCGGCTGGAATCATCCAAAAGCTTGAATGTCCCGGCAACGGTCTGGAATGTTTCCGGCTTTGCCAACTGCGCCTTCAAAAACTCCGTATTCTGTCCCTCGCCGTGGTGATGGGGGAGCTGCAAGTCAGACATCACATATCCCTCCTTGAAAATTGTCCGTTTTGGAAATGCTTTTTGCCGGTTTGGAAGAAAGGCAGCGTAAGGCATTGACTTCCCGCCGCGAATCCATCATACTACAATCACATCAATTAAACAAGTGCTTGATTGATAAATCCAACAATTTCGAGAGGAGCTATTCCGATGAAAAAGACCTATAAGATCGAAGTTGACTGCGCCAACTGCGCCAATCTGATGGAGGACGCCGCCAGAAAGACCCCCGGCGTCGCCGCCGCCACCGTTAACTTCATGACCCAGAAGATGATCGTGGAGTTTCAGGATGGCCAGGAGCCGAAGGAGGTCATGCAGGCAGTCCTGAAAGCCTGCAAGAAGGTGGAGCCTGACTGCGAGATTGAACTTTGACCCGCAAGCGCCCCGGACGCATCAGGCGAAAGGGGCGCGTCTTTCACAGAAAGTATTAAATGATTGAGCAATCAATAAATTAAAGGGGGTTATACCGTGACAAAAAAGCAAACGATCATGCTGGTACGCATCTTGATTGCGGCGGCAATGATGATTGCGTTGAATTTCCTGGCGCTGCCCATGGGACTCTCAACGGCGCTTTATATGGCCGCTTACCTAATTATCGGCTATGACATTTTGAGGAAGGCCGTGAAGGGCATCCTGAACGGCCAGGTGTTTGACGAAAACTTTCTGATGGCGGTGGCCACCATCGGCGCCATCGCACTGGCCATCTATGAAAAGAGCGGCGACTACAACGAGGCCATCGCCGTCATGCTGTTCTATCAGGTGGGTGAGCTGTTCCAGAGCTATGCCGTAGGAAAGAGCCGTAGAAACATTACCGCTCTCATGGACATTCGACCGGACTACGCCAATATTGAGCGGAACGGACAGCTGGAAAAGGTAGATCCGGACGAAGTGGAGATCGGCACTGTGATCGTGGTGCAGCCCGGCGAAAAAGTCCCCATTGACGGCATCATCATTGAGGGTAATTCCGCCTTGAACACCTCCGCACTGACTGGTGAAAGTCTGCCCCGTGAGGCCGCTGTGGATGACGAGGTCATCAGCGGCTGCATCAATATGACCGGTGTTCTGAAGATCCGAACCACCAAGGAGTTTGGTGAGTCTACTGTATCCAAGATTCTGGAACTGGTAGAGGAATCCAGCTCCCGGAAATCCAAGTCGGAGGACTTTATCTCCAAGTTCGCCAAGGTCTACACGCCGTTGGTCTGTATCGCCGCGTTGCTGTTGGCGGTGCTGCCCCCCATCGGAAATATGCTGATGGGCAATCCCGCTAACTGGGCTAACTGGATCTATAGCGCCCTGACCTTCCTGGTCATCAGCTGCCCCTGCGCTCTGGTGGTCAGCGTTCCCCTCAGCTTCTTCGCCGGTATTGGCGGCGCCAGCAAGGAGGGCGTTCTGATCAAGGGCTCCAACTATATGGAGACCCTGTCCCAGACCAAGGTGGTGGTGTTTGACAAGACCGGCACTCTGACTCAGGGCGTGTTTGAGGTCAACGGCATCCACCACAACACCATGGAGGAAGAAAAGCTGCTGGAATACGCGGCGTTGGCCGAGTGTTCCTCCTCCCATCCCATCAGCAAGAGCCTGCAGAGAGCCTACGGGAAAGAAATCGACCGCAGCCGTGTGACCGATATCGAGGAGATCAGCGGTCATGGACTGATCGCCAAGGTGGACGGCGTTGAGGTTGCCGCCGGCAATGCGAAGCTGATGCAGCGTCTGGCCATCCCCTATGCGGATTGCAGCTCGGTTGGCACCATCATCCATGTGGCCATCAACGGCGAATACGCCGGACACATCCTGATCTCCGACATCGAGAAGCCCAACTCCAAGGCAGCTATCTCCGCACTGAAAAAGGCCGGAGTGGAAAAGACCGTCATGCTCACCGGCGATGCCAAGCGGGTGGCGGACCGTGTGGCAGCCGATTTGGGCGTGGACGAGGTTCACAGCGAGTTGCTCCCCGGCGACAAGGTGACCCAAGTGGAGAAGCTGCTGGCCGCAAAGCCGCCGAAGGCGAAGCTGGCCTTTGTGGGCGACGGCATCAACGACGCCCCCGTGCTGGGGCGGGCGGACATCGGCATCGCCATGGGCGCTATGGGCTCTGATGCGGCTATTGAGGCGGCGGATGTGGTTCTGATGGATGATGACCCCATGAAAATCGCAAAGGGCATCAAGATCTCCCGGAAGTGCATCTCCATCGTCTATCAGAACATCACTCTGGCTCTGGTGGTCAAGTTTATCTGCCTTGCTCTGGGTGCGATAGGCCGGGCCAATATGTGGATGGCGATTTTTGCCGATGTGGGCGTCACCGTGATCGCGGTCTTGAATGCGATTAGAGCCCTGCGGGTTCATAATCTGTAAAAAGGAGAGAAAGGGCGCGGGCCACTACTTTGGCCGCGCCCTTTCCATCAACCATCAAATGAATCATCAGAAGGAACATCACTGCCCTTGCGATCCTAAGTTTGTGCCGGCGATGGCAGATTTTTTCCGTGTGTTGGGCGACCCCACCCGCATCCGACTGATTGCTATCCTCCATGAGCAGGAAACTTGCGTGACGGAGCTTGCAGAGCGGTTACGGATGACGCAATCGGCGGTTTCCCACCAGCTGAACATTTTGAAGGCCCACAAAATAGTGGCACAGCGCAGGGTTGGCAGACAGATATTCTATTCTCTGCCTGAGCAGAATATATGGCCGATCATTGAAACAGGGTTGTCCCATCTTGCGGAGAAATAGTGGATAGAATTATGGTATTAGTTCTATTGTGACGATTTCACTGTCTGTTCCGACACGGATGGGCAGTTGAAAATAACCAGTTCCGGCTGAGATAATGCCATGTGTGTTTCTCAACTGGGTATGCCCATAGAAATGCCCTGGCGGATGAAACAGCTTTGTGAGCAAGGTCACGGGGAAAAACTGGCCCCGGTGGGTGTGGCCACTCAAAACCATGCTGGCTCCACACTGAGCCGCTTCCTCAAAGCCGTCTGGACTGTGATCCATAACGACCACCGGTTTATCTCCTGTGACAGAGGCCAGCAGTTCAGCCAGCGGCAAACGCTTCCCGCCGCTCCGCAAGAGATCATCCCGCCCAACGAGACAGATCTCCGGTAATTCCACGCTGTCATCCAGAAGTAAATGGATCCCGGCGTTTTTGAAAAATGCTTGAAGCTGCTTGTCCGCTGGAGATGGATCATGATTTCCCAGAACGGCAAATACGCCCTGTGTTGTCCGGAGGTTTTGAAGACTGCCGCAGATGCTCTCCAGTTCCCAGCACTCCCCGACAGAGCCATTATTGAAAATGTCCCCGGCGATCACGACCAGCTCCGGGTGCAATCCATTGACTTCATCCACCATTTTTGCAATATGCCGGGTTCCCACAAATAGTCCGATGTGGAGGTCGCTCAACAGCACGATCCTGCAAGAGTTGTCTAAGCGGGCTCCACAAGGTATTGTGTAGGACACATGGCGGAACTGCCGAGCGTGGAGGCTGCCATAGAGCGTTACGCCTGCGGCAATTATAAAAGCTATGCTCCATAGGAACACATGGATGTCGATAAGGCAGGAGAGTAACGCTCCGGCAAGCAAGTTCAAAAGATCAGCGCAGAGCAGCAGGCAAACGGAATACAGCAAGAAGCAGAAATAAAGGTATCCAGCCATTGATACGGCTCTGGCAATCCGGCTTGTGTCCACTCGTTTCATCTGAGAGGCATAAAAGGCGGTAAATATAAGCTGTGCGCCAAATATGGGCCAGACGCTTCCCAGATCCCACAAGCCTTCCAAAACTCTTTCCATGCGAATACTCACATAAAATAGTGCGGCCAGATAGCCCAGAAAATAGACCGCAAAGAAACTGTCCCATGACAACAGCCGTCTAAAACACTTCATGGAAACTCCTCACATTCGTTGGATGAAACATAATTGATACGAAAACAGGCGGGCAGTGCTGCCCGCCTGTTTGTTTTCCCTTAGTGGTGGGAACCACCGTGTCTGCTGCTTCCACCGGTTTTCGTTCCGTGAGAGGAGCCATGATGCCCGGATGTCGTTCCATCTCCGCTGTGGTCATGTGTCTTGGTGCAGGTCGCATGGGTGGCGTGGTCATGGACCGCAGAGCAGCTTGCGTCCACCGCATGATCATGATTTAAGGTGCAGGCGGCGTCAACAGCGTGGTCATGCTCCAGCGTACAGATGGCATCGGCCGCATGGTCGTGATCCAAGGTACAGCTGCTGTGGATACTGTGGTCGTGATCCTGTGTGCAGTAGCCGGCAGATGCGTCTGCTGCAAAAGCACCGACAGAAAGTGCCGCCGTCATAAGCAATGCTGCGGGAACCACCACAAGCTTCCGGATGTTATGTTTCATGGAAAGGACCTCCTAATTATTCTTGAAAAGGCTAAAACCCTTTTCAGTATGATGGATTTATGGAAAGAAGTCAATCCTTCACGATGCCTTCTTTCCAAAAGGGAAAAAAGTATTTCCAAAACAGATGATGTGTAGGGATCGGTATGTCAATGTCCAGCTTACAGCATCTTCATCATTACAAAAAATCACCGCCTCTGCACTTTTTTCGACAATCGCTTTTCACAGAATGCCCACAGCCGGCAGGCCAGCGCCCCGGCCGCGATCCCGATCACCGCACCGGCAATGACATCTGTGGGAAAATGGACATAGAGGTACAGCCGGGAGAAGGCGATCAGTCCGGCCATCAGAAGCGCAGGCAGCCACCCCTTGCTTTTTTGAAACAGCAGCACAGATGCCGCAGCAAAGGAAACCGCCGTATGTCCGGAGGGGAAAGAATAGTCCTCTGGAGCGGGAATGAGCAGCTGAACAGCCGAGTTCAACATAAAGGGGCGGGGCCTTGCCACCAGAGGCTTGAGAATGATATTGCAGGCCAGCACCTCTATGATAATGGCAAGAAACATGACACCGCCCAGCTTTTTCGTTTTCGGGATCAATATCAGGATACCGCACAAAAGCACCCAGCCGATCCCCTCATCCGCAAAAGTTGTGATGATTGGGAAAAACACATCGCCAAAGCCGGAGCGCAGGGATGTCTGTATCCAGTCCAAAATGGACAGTTCAAAGGAAACCATTTTTGTTCATCTCACATTCAGAGATAATCATAGGGATTTTGCACCTCTCCGTTCACCCGCACCTCAAAATGACAATGGCTCCCGGTGGAGCGCCCGGTAGAACCCGCCTCCGCAATGGCTTGTCCCTGATAAACAGAATCGCCCTCGGAAACCAACAGGTTGGAGTTGTGGGCGTAGTAGGTCTGAGTTCCATCGTCATGGGTAATGATGACCAGATTGCCGTAGTCCCCTTTCCAGCCGGCAAAGCTGACGGTTCCGCCGTCAGCGGCCTTGACCTTCGTGCCATAAGGAACGGCAATGTCCAGTCCGGAGTGATAATTCGTGCTTCCAAACAGAGTCCGACTGCCAGGGGACGAGGTGACGGTACCGTCTACCGGCCAGATGTAGGTGCCTTTGGATGCCGTGGCAGGCCGCTCCTTTGTCCCAGTGGCTACCACTTTCTTTTCCGGCTCTTTCTGGACCACGGCCTCCAAAACCGTCCGTGCGATCTCCGTGCCATTCTGATAAGTCACCTCGGCACGGATCCAGTTCTCGCCTTCCTCGCCCTCAGACAGTACATTGGAGTCGCCTTCATAGAGGGAATCGTCCTCCACATACTCTACCGGAGCCGGGATCGGCTCCGTATAGGTGACCTCATCCACTGTAACAACGGCGAGGAACGGGACTGCCCGCCGGATATTCAGCACATCCCCGATCATCAGCACATCCGGGTCAACGGATGGATTCAGTTCGGACAACTCCCTCTGCCGCATATCCAGACCTGCGGCGATCTCCGAAAAGGTGTCTCCGGCCGCTACAGTATAAGAGGCCGCCTCCACAGAGTTTGCGGTAAGCGCCGCATAAATCTGCTCCGGGTCATCGGGAATTTCAGTGGATGCGTGACCATATTCAATGGAAACCTCTGGCTCGAAGCGCACCTCCTTGGTACTTTCATTCTGATATGGGGCGGAGAGCTCGTCCAGCATGGAATCTAAAGTTTCCCGGTCTGGGGAAAATCCTACCGCTTGTCCACCTACAGAGAGGACATAGCCCTCCCGGATCTCCTCCACCTGCTCCAACAGGCGCTCGGTCAGTTCTTCTTCCGAAACAAGATCATTTTTGCTGGCCATTGTCCAGCCGATGGAGATGTCATCCGTAATGACAGCGGACACGCCTATGGCATTTTCCACCTCGGCCTGTGCGGATTCCACAGCCCGTTGTGCAGTCTCCGTGTCGGATACAACGCCCAACTGTTCGCCATCCATGCTGACCGCATAGGCAGGCGTATAGAGAAGTCCGAAGGTCAAAGTCATTATAAGCGCAAACGATGCAATGGAAGCTGCCGAGATCATCAATTTCTTTTTCTTGAAGGGCATATGCGAGAGAAGTCCTCCTTTCAATAGTTACAAAACGGTAACAATCAACCTGTAAGAAAAATACCAGTCTGGAGGCGGGGCGCCCCTTCCTGGATGTACGGTTTGAAGTTTACCCGCGAAATGTGGGGATTTTATGAAGATTTTTCATCCTCATAAAATCCCCACATTTGTTCCTTAAACTTTCTGGTAGAAAGCCACCAGGATTTGGAGGAGCAATATGGAAGAAAAAAACAGACCTCGGCAGCCCCAGGAGGAGGAACAGCCCTCCGCGCTGTCCGATATGCTGGGGGCGCTGGGCTTCAAATCGAAATCTCAGCGTGCCGGCAAGCAGGAGAACATTCGGGACGGAACAGAGGAGGATGTTTCTCCAGATGGAGAAACTCAACTGGAGCGGGAAGTCAGAGAATCAGAGTGGGGCCGGGCGGAACAACCCGATGAACTGAGCAGTGTTCCCGCAGAGATCTCACCTAAAAAAAGCCCGCCACCCCCCAGAAAAAAGCGGCGCTGGATATTCCCCATGATTGGCGTTGCGGCGGTGGCCGTTGTGGGGACCGGATTCCTTTTCACGCGGGAGCCGGAACCACCCAGCCCCGATGTGGTGGCCTCCTATGATGGAAAGATCATCACGGTGGATGAACTAAACGCCTTTATCGCAGTGGAAAACGCCAAAGAGCGGGAGCATATCATCTGCCCCACCCACGGCTATGACCATTCAAAATGTACGCCGGACGAGGAGTGCGAGGCCCACCCCGTCCACACCTTGGAGGGCTATCGGGAGATGGTTTCCAGGCTGGCCACGGAGCAGATGATCGTTTCCTGGGCAGAGAGCAGCGGGATCACCCAGCGTTCCGATGTGCGGCATGGGATGTCTGACCTGCTTAACGACGCCATGGTCACCCAATATGTCTCCCAGCTCCATGAGGAGAACATCTCCCCAGAGTCCATTTCCAGCTGGGAGGTGCAGAAATACTACGACAGCAATCAGAGCGAATACGCCGGAAAGACGCTGTCGGAGGTGGAGAACGAGATCCGGCAGACGCTGGCAGCGCAGAAGGACGAGGACTTTTTTGCCGAATATCTGGATGAGCTGAAGAAAACGGCGGGCTTGCAGGTAAACTTTGATCTGCTGAAAGTGGCCCAGCCTACACAGGCGGAGATCGACGCCTACTACCAGGCCAATCAGTCCTCTTATGAAACGGCCCCTGCCGCAAAATTCCGTGAGATCAAATTTTCCGGCGATGATGCTGGATCCCAGGCCACCGCAGCCGGCCGCAAGCTGCGCTCCGGCGAGAGCTTTGACAGTGTGGCCGCCTCCAACGGCGGTGCGGTTGACGGCTCCATAGAAAAGGGGGCCGGTCCGCAGGCAAAGGAAACCGCCTTATGGCGGTTGAAAGCCGGTCAAACCAGTGACCCCATTGACAACGGCGATGGGACTTGGAGTATTTTGGAGCTGCAGGAGTTGTCCAGCGCGGGAGTGCGGCCCCTGTCCGAAGTCCAGGAAGAGATCACATGGACGCTGTTATCGGAGAATACGGCGCGTGAATATGAGACGCGAAAGACCGAGACTCTGTTCAGCATCCACAGCCGCCGTTACACACTGGGAGACTTCTATACCGAGTTTCAGGAGCTGTCTCCGGCCTACCAGCGGCAGTTCTCCAGCTTTGAGATGAAACAGCAGCTTTTGGAGCAGATTATCGCACAGGAACTGCTTTTGGAGAAAAGCGGCGACGGCTCCGACACAGGAGAGGATCACAGCATGGAGGAACTTCGTATCCGCTATCTGGCTCAGATCCTGCATCAAGACGAGGTGGACGACCAGTTGATCGAGCCGACAGAGGAGGAAGTCCGCCAATTCTATGAGGAAAACCAGGCAGACATGGTCGTTCCCGCTACCTTCCAGTTAAATCTGATCTGGATCGACCAGGGAACAAACGGAGAGAAGAAGGAGGATGCCCGCACCAAGGCAAACAGCGCCCTGGACGCTCTGACGGGCGGCATGGACTTTGCCGCGGTTGCGCGGCAGTATTCCGATGACTCCTCCGCCGCCTCCAACGGCGGGCAGATCTCCGGTTCCTTCCACGCGGAGGATCTGGTCGAGCCGCTGGCGCAGGCCATTGAGCCGCTGGCCGCTGGTGAGACCAGTCCCATTGTAGAGTACGACGGCGGTTACTATATCATTCAGGTGCGGGATCGCACCGAAGAACGCCAGCAGACCTTTGAGGAAGTAGCCGATACCATCAAGGCCCATTTGCAGGCCCAGCAGCATGAGCAGCTGGAGGCGGATATGCAAAACACCCTGCTGGAGCGGGCCAATCTGGTGATCTACGACAAAACCCTGCGGCGGCTGGTCAAGGAGACGGAACAGGGGGCGGCATCGTGAGCAATCCGCAAAATCCGAGGCTGGGAGCCGTGGGCGGTCAAGCCGTACTGGACGGCGTGATGATGAAAGCGGAGGGCCGCTGCGCAGTTTCTGTGCGCTGCCCGGACGGGAGCATCCAGACGGAGCTCGTTCTGTTCCAGCCGTTGGGAAAGCGGCACCCCATTTTAGGACTTCCGCTCATCCGGGGCTTTATCAACTTTTGTCAAATGCTTGCCTTGGGCCAGCGCGTCCTTTCCATTTCAGTTGTATTGACCGACCCGGAGCCGGAGCAAACAGCTTCTCACGTATCGGAACGGCTGTTCACTGCCGCTGTCTGGATATTTGCCGTTGTGCTGAGCGTGGGGCTTTTTATGCTTTTGCCCGCATCGGTCGTCAAGCTGGGAGGCCGGTTGCTGCCTTTGGACAGCGTTTGGCTGAAAAACATCGTGGAGGGACTGGTTCGGATATGCGTCCTGCTGACCTATCTGCTCCTGACCTCTCTGATGCCCGATATGCGCCGGACATTTGAATACCATGGGGCGGAACACAAATCGGTGGCCTGCTACGAGGCGGGAGAGCCATTGACGCCGGAAAACGCCGCCCGGCATACCCGGTTCCATCCCCGCTGCGGCACCAGCTTTCTGTTTATGATGATCTTTGTCGGTATCCTGTTTTACTCGCTCCCAATCTTTTCATGGAACAGTGTTTGGGAGCGGGTACTGACGAAACTGCTCTTTTTCCCTGTGATTTCCGGTGTCGGCTATGAGATCATCCGATTCTCCGGGAGACATCCCGGCAATCTCCTGCTGCGTATATTGACTGCGCCGGGGCTGTGGCTGCAGCACATCACCACCAGAGAGCCTTCGCTGGAACAGCTGGAGGTGGCGATTACGGCTTTGCGCAATTCGCTTGAAAATCAATGAAGGAGGCCCATATGGGACGAAAAGAAAAAACTCTGCTCATTACGATCATTGCCAATGTGATTTTGATCGCTCTGCGCTTTTTCCTGGCTGATCTGTCCGGGAGTGTTGGACTGGCCGCCAACGCATGGCACTCCATGACCGACGCCTTCGTGACCAGCGTGGTGTTCATCGGCCTGATGATAGCCCGGTACGGTGCGGAAAAACTGCGGCTGGCCAGCAAAAAGGTGGAGCATATCCTGGCGATCTTTGTTGCCGTATTCATTTTCTACATGGGACTGGAGATCCTGTCCGACGCACTGAGCGGCGAGACAACGGAGCTGCGCTATGTTCCCTTTGCGGCAGCGGGCGCTTTTCTGGGCATCGGAATCAACTACTTCATGGCCCGCTATAAAATCTATGTAGGCCAGCAGACCGGCTCCCAGAGCCTGATTGCGGACGGCTATCACTCAAAAATGGATATGTACTGTTCCGTGGCGGTGCTGGTAGGTCTGCTGGGCTCCCTGTTCGGGATGCCGAGCCTGGACAAAATCGCCGCCATTATCGCCATGGTGCTGCTGATGATCGCAGGTTATGAGATCCTATCTTCCAACCTCCATCTGCTGCTCCATCCGGAGGAGGACACCGGCGCCGAACACGGCCACCACCATCATGGACTCCCCGGAGGCAAAAAGCTCTATGCCGGGATAGGCGGCGTACTGGCGTGCGCCTGGCTGCTCTCCGGCATCTATGTGGTGCAGATGGACGAGAGCGGCATTGTCCGCCGTTTCGGAAGCGTGGTCAATGACGCCGTTACACCAGGCATCCACTATAAGCTCCCCGCACCCATCGAAACGGTGACGCTGGTGAAGGCGGAGAATGTGAGCCAGGTAGAGACTGGCGTGCAGGAGCTGCTGACCGGGGATACCAACTTGGTCAATGTGAACCTGTCTGTCCATTACAAGATAGAAAACAGTGCGGACTATCTGCTGAATGTCAGCAACTCCGAAGCCCTGCTGCAGTCCAGCGCCACCACCAGTATCCGGCAGATCGTGGGAGAGAACACCATCGACTATACCTTGACAGACGGCAAGCCGGAGATCGAATCGAGCGTCCAACAGGCGCTGCAGGAGACGATGGACAGGAACGGGACTGGCTTGGAGATTGTAAGCGTCCAGCTTGTGGAGGCCGCTCCGCCGGAGGCTGTGCTTTCCAGCTTTGAGGATCTGGCCACCGCCCGGCAGGACAGCGTCATCTACATCAACGAAGCCACAGCCTATCAAAACACCATCGTCCCCCAGGCGCGGGCCGACGCCTACCAGCAGGTCGCTGAGGCCGAGGGCTACCGGGAGGAAACCATCAAGACCGCCCAGGGTGATGCCGACCTCTTCTCCCAGCGGCAGGAAGCCTACGCCTCCTATCCCCGTGTGACCCGGTTCCGGCTCTATATGGAGGCCATGGAGGAAGTCCTGCCCAATGTGCAGAAGCTCCTGCTGGGCGGCAATGTCTCCGTCGACAATGCGGAACTCTGGCTGGGCAACGGTTCCAAATAAGCACCATCGAACAATTTCATCATTTGGAGGAATGATTTTATGACAAAGGCAAAAGGCGCACCCAAGAAGACGGTTCTCTTTGGTATCGGAGCGGCGATCATTCTGTTGCTTCTGACTCTCGTGATCTATCAGGTGGACAGCACGGAATATGCGGTGGTCACCCAGTTTGGACAGCCTGTCCGGGTGGTGGAGGATGCCGGCTTGAAGATAAAGCTTCCCGATCCCATTCAGTCCGTCCAGCGGCTGGATAAGCGGGTGCAGGTCTATCAGACCTCGTCCATCGAGCTGCTGACCCTGGATCGGCTGAATGTCTCTCTGGACTACTATGGCACATGGAAGATCGTAGACCCCATTCTCTTTTTGCAGACGGTGCGGGACAATATCGGCGCCGAGGCCCGACTGCTGGATGTGTTCTCCTCCAGCCTGAGCGTCCAGTTGGGCCAGTATAAGCTGGAGCAGTTGGTCAATACAGATGCGGAGAAACTGGAGCTGGACACCATGATCGCTGATACCGTGGCCTATGCCAAGGAGCGGGCTGCGGAGTACGGCATTGAGGTGGTGGACGCCCAGATCCGGGTCCTCAACTTCCCGGAGGCTAACAAGCAGAGCGTTTACGACCGTATGAGCGCCGAGCGTGAGCAGATGGCGCAGCGTTACCGCTCCGAGGGCAGCGAGGAAGCCTCTAACATCCGTGCGAACGCAGAAAAGGAGCAGCAGCTCATTTTGGCGGAAGCCTATCAGAAGGTTCAGGAGATCATGGGCGAAGGCGATGCCGAGGCCATCCGCATTTACGGCGAAGCGTTCCAGAAGGACCCGGAATTTTATGAGTTCATCCGCACTCTGGAAACCTACGAAAAGACCATTGATGGCAACACGACGCTGATCCTGCCTTCTACCTCGGAGATTTTGAAGTATCTCGGTGGAAGCGGCAACTAACAAGGAGAACAGTCTATGAAGAAATTTTCTCTTGACCAGCTGCGGGAAACCGTCAACCGCTTTTTCCTGCGGCTTGCGGCCATACCCCAGGGAAGTGGAAAGGGCGGCAAGAAAGAAGGTTCCGTCCGAAATGATCTGAAAAACGCTTTCCGGCATATCAACCCCAAGAAGGCTGGCCTGGGCGTGCTGGGCGGCGTGATTGCGGTCTACCTGCTCTCCGGCATCTATGTCGTCAATCCCGGTGAACAGGCCGTGGTGCGCCGTTTCGGAGCGGTACTGGATCAGACGGTGACGGAGGGCCTGCACTACCGCCTGCCCTGGCCCATTGACAAGGTGCAGACCGTCAATGTTTCTGAAGTTCGCCGGGCGGACATCGGAATGACCCTGCCGGAGCATATCCACCAGCCCGATGACGAGCCCCAGGCGATCCAGCTGCTCACCGCCGATGAAAACATTATCACCACTCAGGCCATCGTCCACTACCGGGTGAGCAATGCGGCAAAGTTCCTCTACAATGTGAATGGCAACAGTGAGCAGCTGGTGCGGTACAGCGTGGAGGCGGCGCTGGTGCAGCTCATGGCCAGCGTCCCGGTGGATAATATCCTCAGCACTGATAAGGTGGCCGCCCAAAACGGCGTGATGGAGTTGGCGCAGGAGGCGCTGGACCGCTACGATGCCGGTATCCAGATCACAGCCTTCAATATTCAGAATGTGGTGCCGCCCGACCCCGTCTCCTCCGCCTTTCTGGATGTGACCAACGCCATGTCCGAGCGGGAGACCTCCATCAACGAGGCAAACGGCTATTACAATAGCCTGATCCCCCAGGCCAGAGCAGAGGCCAACCGCATGATCTCCAATGCGGAAGCCTACAAGCAGGAGCAGGTGTCCCGCGCCACCGGCGATACCGAGAAATTCCTCAGTATGCTGAAGGAGTATCAGAGCAATTCCTCCATCTACACGGCGGACACCACAAAGTACCGTCTGCTGCTGGAAACGCTGGACAAGATCCTGCCTACCGTCAAGCTGTATATCGTGGACTCCTCTGACGGCAGCGTGGATGTGAAGCTCTTTGATCCCAGCATAAGCGGAGCGGCTATTACGGCCAATTCACAAGGATAAACCGATGATCCCACAGGAGTGAATGCTTTCAAATGGTAGAAATTATAATGCGGCGTGAGGTGGACGGAAAAATCACAGAAACGGTACTGGTTTCTATTGATGAGGAGCCTCTGATCAAGATTAAGCCTATGGAATCTGTCCTGTCCTTTCCCGGCATAGAGATCCGATTAAACGAACATATTGTTTACAGGGATGACAGGGAAATCTTTCTGACCCATCGGGAATTTGCCACTCTGTCCTACCTTGCCCGTCATCCAAAGTGGGTGTTTACCGCAGAACAGATTTACGAAGCGGTCTGGCGGGAAGACGGCGAAAACTGCGGGACAGCGGTTGCCAACATTATCAGCCAGCTCCGACGCAAGCTGACACCGGATGATCCGAAAGGCGGATATATCCGCACAGTCATCGGCGGCGGATACAAATTTGAAGCCCCAGAATAAGTCGATCCCCCGGAGCAACCGCTTCGGGGGATTTTCTGTCGGTTTGCGTCGATAAGTTTTCCCCTTTTTGAGCGTATTTCATCGTAATTCCAAGGGGAGTGGAAATATACCAGTTACAATGGATCTATGGCAGCATCTCCCCGAATACCATGAAATGAGGTGCAATATGGATTGTTTTTTGTGAGTATATGAGCGTTATTTTCAATTCGAGTTGAGCAGCTCTTATCAAACATTGATTCTGAAAGCGAAGGAAGGAACCAAACAACGGATGAATTAAATATTCTGAATCGGCAAGGCGGCAGCAGCGGGCTGCCACAAGTTTAGAAAGGGGATGATGTAGCCGCCTGTGTGCCGGCCGCGTGAGCGGACAAAGGAAAGAGGTGCGATTTGGGTGACACCATTGATCGCATTAAGCTGTTCTGCCGTCTGACCCAGCCGAGACACACCGCTTTTAAGACAAAGAGAGGGAGAAGCCCCCACCATCATCATAGTGGGCATAAACACCATACCAGGCAGAAAGATAAACCTCCTCCTGGTGGTGCTCCGCTAAATCTCTGCGGACTTCTTAATGCACAGACTGTAAGAGCGGCCGATTTTGCGCATCAGCGCGAAACCGGCCGCTCTTTTTCTGTTTTACGGTACCGTCCACGGTGCCGCTCTCCTCCGCTTCTGAAATTTGATTTTTCTCAAATTTCAGAAGAATGGAGGAACGCCGTATGGCGAAGCATGATAAGTACCACCCAGACTACTCGAAACTCTACCCTGGGATCGAGAGCCGGCCCGAGATACTCGCCGTGCTGAAGCAAAGCGACCGTAAGATGAAATACATAGAGGTAGACCTCAAGACGGAGCGTCCCGTCTACAGCAAAAAAGCTGGCCGCATCATATTCCGGCCCAGCCGGGAGGATTCCTTTGAACGGCTGTGTGAAGATGAACACATCCAGTTTGCCTCTGATGATTCTTCCCTGGAAGAAGAACTGGCCCACAAGGATATGCTCCAGCGGCTTCGGAACGCCATGGGGAAGTTGGAGCATGACGAGGCGTCCCTGATCCACGCCCTGTTCTATGAGGGGCTGAGCGAGCGTCAGCTCTCCAAGCGAACCGGCATCCCGCAGCGGACGATCCATGACCGCAAAAGGCGGATACTCGTCAAATTGCACAAACTTATGGAAAATTAAAAAAATTTCCGCTCAACCCCCTCGCTCAACGGCAAAGAGAGTGAGGGGGTTCTTTCGTTTCTCCCTGTGCAGCTTGAAAAGTGAATATCCAGCGAGTGAATAACATCAGCGGACAAGCCTCCAAAAGAGGAAAAGCGATGAGTCGGACGCGCCAAGACCACCTGTGCGGGCTTTCCCGCATCAAAGACGGCCAAATAAGGTGCCCAGCGGTCCCCGTCCAGACGAAAGCAGCCCTGGCAAGCTGTTTTGCAATGACCTTGTCCGCCCACAATGGTACCCCTGCCCAGCCACAGCCTCAAGCAATGGGGGCAGCTCGGAGAGATCCTCGGAGGGGTGAGATTCCCGGAGCGCGGCGCCAGCTGCGGTTCACTTGACTGCCCATGGCCTGGGAAGTAGTGTCGAATAGGGCCAATGATACAAATTTCAGAAGCGGCGGGGGCCGCATTCCAGCAAAGAGTTAGTCATACTTTTGCACGCACTGGAGCGGCCCCCGTTTTTGCTCAGAAGTAAGGAGGCAAAAAGGTTGAGATCACAGAAACAACGCGCCATCCAGCGTGGGGATATTTATTATGCTGACCTCATGCCAGTCACCGGATCGGAACAGGGCGGCATCCGGCCTGTGGTGATCATCCAGAATGATACAGGCAACCTCCACAGCCCCACGGTGATCGCGGCGGCTATCACAGCACGGCGAAAGGGACAGCATCTGCCTACCCATGTACAACTGCGTGGATCCGCCTGCGGCCTGTTCCGGGACTCCACCGTTCTGCTGGAGCAGCTCCGGACACTGGACAAGTCCCGGCTGGGAGAGTACATGGGCAATGTAGGCGCGGAAAAGCTGCGCCAGATCGACGCGGCGCTGGGCATCAGCGTTGGGCTTGGAAACTCAGATAGCTGTTGAATGAGCGCATCAAAGCTGAAAAACCAGTCGGTTACAAACTGTATCCAACTGAAATTAATAACCCAACAGGCGGAAAATAGTTATACATAGCGCCGGCCATCTGCTGTTGAGATGGCCGGCGTTTCATATCATCATGGGCCGTTCACCGGCCCGCGGTGGGCGGCCTTCCTGACAAGGAGGGCTATGTATGACAGGAAAAGAATTATCGGATAACCTGACTTTTCTCTCTGCTCTGAAGCTGCTGGAGCAGTTGGTGGAGCGGGAGCTCCTGACCACGGAGGAGGCGGAAGTGACCCACCGGGAGCTGGCCCGAAGGCTCCGCCCCACCCTGATCCTTGGATAATATCCCGTCCCGTTCCCTTTGTCAATTTGCGCGGGTTTCCCGCCGGTTTCTTATTGGCTTTGGTGAATAGCTATCCTGCCAAACCTGTGGTATTGTCGTTGCTGAAAGGAGGTCAATATGACTATGGTACAAGCACAAAGCATCATGAAAGCGGCGCCCCGGATCACAGTCATCGATCCCCGGCCGCCGGAACAGGCCAAGCTCCGTGTAGCGGCCTATGCCCGCGTCAGCAGCGACTCAGAGGATCAGCTCAACTCCTACATCGCCCAGGTGGACTTCTACACCAAATACATCTCCTCCAAGGAGGACTGGGAGATGGTGGACATCTATGCCGACGAGGGGCTCACAGGCACGGAGGCCCAGAAACGGGACGACTTCAACCGCATGATCAATGACTGCCGGGCCGGAAAAATTGACCGGCTGCTGGTCAAGTCCGTCTCCCGGTTTGCGAGGAACACCGGGGAATACATCCAGTTCATGCGGGAGTTGCTCCGGCTGGGCATTTCCATCTACTTCGAGAAGGAGAATCTGGATACCGCAAAGATGACCTCGGAGCAGGCGGCGGACCTCTACGGGGCTTTCGCCCAGATGGAGTCCACCAACCATTCCAGCAATATGCGCGTCAGCAACCGTATCCGCATGGAGAAGGGCATCTTCACACCACCCACGCCGCCCTACGGCTACCGCTTGGTCGAGCGGGAGCTGGAGATTGACCGGGATGAGGCCGATGTGGTGCGGTATATCTTCCGCGCCTATCTGGACGGACAGGGCAAGGAGGATATCGCAAAGGAACTCAACGAACTGGGCGTGGTCAGGGGTCATGGCCGGGAACGCTGGTATCCCAGCACCATTCATTACATTCTGACCAACATCTCCTATACCGGGAACATGATCTGGCAGAAGACCTGCGCCACCGATACCTTCCCCTTCCGTCAGATCAGGAACACGGGCCAGAAGCCCCAATACTTCGTGGAGGATTCCCATCCGGCCATTGTCAGCCAGGAGGACTTTCAGCGCGTGCGGGAGCTGATGGCACGGCGCAGGGAGCAATTCCTCTCCCACGCGCAGCGCCGGCCGTCTGTATACAGCAGGCGCGTCTTCTGCGGGGTGTGCGGCTCCATGTGCCGCAGGAAGGATATCCGCGGCAAGGTCTACTGGGTATGCCACCGGCACGATCAGGAGAAAAGCCGCTGCCCCGTGCCCCAGGTGCCGGAGGCGGAGATCACATCAGCGGTACTCCGCCTGTACCACAAGCTGGCACAGGATCCCGCCAGGATATTCCGCCCCATGGCGGAGCGGCTCCGGGAGCTTCGGGAACTGGAGCTGCGCTCCAACCGGAAGATCACCGATATCGACAAAGAGATTGCGCGTTTATCAGAGCAGAATCTCGTACTGGTTCGGCTGAAGTCGAAAGGGTATGTGGATCCTGCTCTTTACTTATCCCAGCAGGATGAGATCACGCACAAGCTGAAGGAGTTGAAAAAGCTCCGCCGGCGGGCGCTGGAAGCATCCGGAGAGGACCAGCAGCTCCAGAACACAGAAGCGATCCTGGAATATCTGGAGGACAGCGGCAGACCGTTCCAGCGGGAAACGGTAGACGAGGAGCTGTTCGAGTTCCTGATCCAGCGCCTCACCGTTTACTCAGCGGAGACAGTCAAATTCCGCCTGTACAACGGGCTGGAGTTGGCGGAGACGATGGAAAGGGCGGTGCGGTAAATGGCGTGGCAGAGAAAGATCCCTTTCGGCTATATGATCCGGAACGGAAAGGCCGGTCTTCACCCGGTAGAGGCCGACGCAGTAAAGCGCATCTACCAGATGTATCTCGACGGCCTCTCCTACCAGCAGATCGCCAATGAAATGGAGCGCCAGGGCGTCAAATACCACCAGCACACGGACCGCTGGAATAAGCACATGGTCAAGCGGATGCTGGAAAATGAAACATATCTCGGCACGGGGATGTATCCCCGCCTGATCACCAGCGAGGTTTTTATGAAGGTTTGTCTCCAGCGGGCTGGTAAAGCCTCCGGTACCCCCTGTCCGGATCATATAGCTCCCATCCGCAGGAAAGCCGTATGCGCCCGCTGCGGAGCAGCGATGGCGCGAGACACCAAGTCCTACGGAGTTCCCCGTTGGCGGTGTGAAAATCCCGACTGCGCTCAAACCGTCCGTGTGGAGGATCCTGTCCTGCGGGACAGCCTGACGCAGCGGCTCCAGGCGCTGGCTGAGAAACCCTCCCTGCTGATACCGCCGGATACCAGGCGGCAGGACGGCCCGTCCATGGACGCCATCCGCATCCAGAATGAACTGAATCTGGCCTTTAACCGCGGCGCGGAAAGCGCCGAGCTGATCCGCGCGCTTATCTTTGCCGCCGCCGCGGAGAGCTACAGCGCCATCCCGGACCCCACTCCCGGCTGCAGGCTGGATTGTCTGCGTAAGCGCCTGGATGCGGGACCGGCAGATGAAGGTGTCCTTCAGGAACTGATGGATACAGCCGTCAAAGCAATCCGCCTGGGAAACGGCGGCGCGTTGGAACTGGAGCTGATCAACGGGACCATCTTCACATCTGACAGAGAGGAGAGAACGGCATGAGTACCACGCCAAAAACACCCAAGAAAATAACAGTCATCCCCGCTGACCCGCAGATGGTCAACCGGGACTTTCGGAAACAGCATCTGCGTGTGGCTCCCTATTGCCGTGTCTCCACGGACAAGGACGAGCAGCTCTCCAGCTATGAGGCGCAGATCGAATACTATACCGAGAAGATCGACAGCAACCAGGACTGGACCATGGTCCGCCTGTACGCCGATGAGGGCAAGACCGGCACCTCCACCAAGAAACGCAAGGAGTTCCTGCAAATGATTCGGGACTGTGAAAAGGGAAAGATCGATCTGGTCATTACCAAATCCGTCTCCCGGTTCGGACGCAACACGCTGGACGGCCTCAACTATGTCCGCCGTCTGAAGCGGCTGGGTGTGGGCGTCTACTTTGAAAAAGAGAATGTCAACACCCTCTACATGGACAATGAGATGATCCTGACATTCTTCTTCTCACAGGCCCAGGCGGAGAGCGAGTCTCTCAGCGGCAGCGTCAAGTGGGGCCACCGCAAGAATTTCAAGGATGGAAAGGTGTACTATCAATTTGACAGCTTCCTTGGATACCGCAAAGGTCCGGACGGCCAGCCGGAAATTGATGAGGAGCAGGCCGCTGTGGTGCGCAGGATCTTTGCCCGCTATCTGATGGGCCACAGCACCTGCCGGATCTGCAAGGATCTGATGGCGGACGGCGTCAAAACGGCACGGGGCAAAACGACCTGGCACGACAGCGTGATCCAGAGTATGCTGCGGAACGAAAAATACATTGGGGACGCCCTGCTCCAGAAGACCTACATGGCGGACCTGTTCACCCACCAGCAAAAGAAGAACATTGGAGAGCTGCCCAAATACTATGTCCACGAA
Organism: uncultured Clostridia bacterium; assembly: GCA_945949735.1. Classification (GTDB taxonomy): domain Bacteria; phylum Bacillota; class Clostridia; order Oscillospirales; family Oscillospiraceae; genus Faecousia. The sequence goes on from CAMFFO010000003.1 coordinate 55,468, forward strand.
TGCCACCCCGCCATCATTGACCGGGAGACATTTCAAAAGGTGCAGGAGGAACTGGCGCGGCGGGCCGGCCTGAAAAAGACTTCTTCCAAGACCAGGACGGAGCTTGGCAAATACAGCGGCAGATACGCGCTGAACGAGATATTGGTCTGCGGGGAGTGCGGCAGCCCGTACCGCAGGCGGCTCTGGATGCCCAACGGCGAAAAGCGGTATGTGTGGCGGTGCCTGAACCGGCTGGAAAAGGGCAGGCGGGTCTGTAAGGACTCGCCCACGCTGGAGGAGCCTGCCCTGCACGCCGCCATCCTCTCCGCCATGAACGAGATGTTCCAGATGCGCACGGCCAAGCAGACGCTCAGAGACAGCATCCAGGCGGCTCTGGCGGGCAGCAGTGATCCATTGACGCTCCCTGCTGTGGAGAACCAGATCCGGGCCTTGCAGGAGCGCC
>CAMFFO010000004.1 GCA_945949735.1 uncultured Clostridia bacterium
TAATACATAATCGGGAGGAATCCTCAATGCGCCTGAGCTGGAATGATATGCTGACAATTGAGAAGATGTTAAAGCAGGGATATAAGGCTCCTGCTATTGCCAGAAGGATTGGATGCAGCGACCAGGCGATATACGATGAAATCAAGCGCGGCCAGGTGGAAATTCTGGATGATGAGTATCGCCAGATAACTGTTTATTCCCCAGAAATGAGTATGTCTATCCGCGAACAGAGCAAGAAGAACCGAGAAAAGCCGTTGAAAATTGGCAACGATCACACCATGGCATCCTGGATTGTCAAGATGATCGCAGAAGAAGGATATTCTCCCTCTGCCGTCTGTTCTATGATGGGGAAAACACCGGAAACCACATTCTCCTGCAAGATCACACGCCAGACACTCTACCGCTACATCGACAACGGATACCTTTGGCCTCTCACGAACAAGGCCCTCCGGTATAAGGGGAACCGGAAACGCCAGTATAAAAAGGTTCGCTCCCAGGCAAAGCGGGCATCCGCCGGAACAAGTATCGAAAAGAGGCCGGAGTATATCAACAATCGGGAGGAACCCGGCCACTGGGAAATGGACAGCGTAGAGGGAAAGAAACGCACCAAGAAAACCACCGGTGTCATGACAGAACGTGTCACCCGGAAAGAGATTGCTAAGTTCATGCCGGATCAGACCGCCGCCAGCGTCGTTGATATGCTTGATAAGATAGAAACAGAGATAGGAACAGACCGATTCCGTGAAGTATTCAAGAGCATCACCGTCGATAACGGTCACGAGTTCGCGGACGTGGAAGGGATGGAGCGCAGCTGCCTTCATCCAGAAGAAAAGCGTACCACCGTCTACTACTGCCACCCAAGATACCCCGGAGAACGAGGGAGCAACGAGAAGCAGAATCAGATGATCCGCTGGTTCTTCCCGAAAGGAACAGACTTCCGAACTGTCAGCGATAAGCAGCTCCAAGATGCAATCGACTGGATCAACAATTATCCGCGTCTCCTGCTGGATTGGCATAGCTCAAATGACCTGTTCAAAGTGTTCCTTGACAGCTGTGCATAATGTTTCATGGGAAACGAAAAAATATTTTTAAGATAATCCAAGTTTTCTTCTTGACATTTGCAAATGTAAATGCAATAATCAAACTTGGAAAAGGCCGAGAGGCTTTTATCCAAGTTTTTTGCATTATATAGGCCCTTTGCTGGCGGAAAATTACAGATCCGCCGGAAACGACGGTACAGTCTCCGCCAGCAGATCGGGCCGCAGAGAGGAGGGCAACACATGGCACGACTGACCATGAGCGACCGGCTGAAGCTGTCTGAGTTATATCTCGCCGAGCGAAGAACTTTTGACATTGCTTGTGCGCTGGGCGTAAGCATGACAACAGTCTACGACGAACTGAAGCGCGGATATACCGGAGAGCTGGACAAGAATCAGCGGCCTGCCTATGACCCGGAACTGGCCCAGAGAGTGACAATGAAGAATATCCGCCGGTGCGGTAAACGGAGGAGGGTCGGAACGTGAGCCAAAAGAACGCCAAGCGTCTCCGGCGGTTCGAAGAACGGATGGATCTGCTGGAGATACAGTTCGAGAATCTGCAATCAGATCAAATCAACAGCGACCGGTTCCGTGACAGCCTGAACGCCGTTGACGCTATGTACCAGCGGGAGACTGAGGACAAGCTCCGGGATCTCCGGCACGCTGTCCGCCAGGAACGAAAAACGGCATCCATCTGGAGATCGGTTGCATACGGCGCCCTGACGGCTGCCTTGCTGATCGAGGTGATTGCAATTCTGACCATCCGCGCCAGCGGAACGGAGAAGCCAGAGGCGACAACAGATGATCCCGCCGCCCCTGTCCGCACCGTTTCCGTTGTTCCTCCCGCTGATTTCCCGGAGGAACCGGAAAACGAGCTGATCGAAGCCGCCTTGCTGGCCAAGGCCCACGTCATGGAGAATGCCACCGTCACGCACTATGACTGCTGCGTGGAGTGCTGCGGTAAGGACGATGGGATCACCGCCAGCGGCGTCCAGGCAACGCCGGGCGTTACTGTTGCCGTCGATCCGGCCATTATCCCGCTGGGGAGTGATGTCCTGGTGGACTACGGCGACGGCGAGATTCACTACTACCGGGCTGATGATGTTGGCGGAAACGTAACCGGCAGCCACATCGACCTTTGCGTTGAGGATCACGCCACCGCTGCTGAACTGGGCATTCAGACCGCTACCGTGTACTGGGTGGAACCGGAGGAGGCGACAACGGTATGGAAGTGATCCCGAAAGAAGAATTCCTGGATCTCGAGATTCGGATTCTGACGGACATTGCCTATCGCTATGGCAGATATTTGCAAGTCTCGAAGGAGCGCACTTCTCAATCTTCTCAATCAGATATTTCAGCAAGGAGGATGACCAATGGACGATAGCAGAATGAAATCAGTTCTGGAAATGTGCCGTGGTGCTTTTATGGAGCGTGCGGACTATGAGATGTCCCGCGCAATCTCCAACATCCTGGACGAGAACACGGACCCCTGCGCCAAGCGCAAAATCACCATCACCCTGGAGTTGAAGCCTGACGATACCCGTCAGAATATCGCCCTGAACTGCACAGCGAAATCCGCCCTGGCGCCCACGAAGCCCGTTACCACGTTCCTGTATGTAGCGGACGCCGATACCGTTGTGGAGATGGCACCCCAGATTCCCGGTCAGACCGACCTTTACGGCAACGAGCAGGAATCCCGCCCGCTGCTGAAACTTGTGAAATAACAGAAGGAGGAACTTATCATGCTGAAAGAATTCATCAAGCACATTCAGGAAACCACGACGCCCCGCACGATCACGGTGGATGGCCACACATTCCTCGTCACCTCTGACGGTAATGCAGCCGAGGTGGTTCCGAATCATTACTACCCCGCTACGCTGAATCTCAACAGCCTGGATGCCCTGGCAAAGCTGGTCCGCACCGAAGCGTCTGAGGACGATTCCCCTCTTTACATCACCATCCCCGACCATCTGACGGTCCGCTGCTTCGGCCAGTTCGACCGCGGCGACCTCTGCCACCGGCAGACATACTACGAGGCCAACGCCACCGACGTCCCCGGCTGGGGTTCCAGGATGGGCCTCGGCTTCGAGGAGGCGCAGATCGCCATGCGTACCAGATTCCAGGACACCCCCGATGTTCTGTATCTCCAGAAGCTCCTGTCTGACATCAGCTGCGGCGCGAAGGTGACGATGAACGACAACGGTATTGCCACCAGCGTTGTGACCCAGAAGGGTGTTGCCCTCCAGACCAACGAGGCGATTCGTCCCATTGTGACGCTGCGCCCCTACCGCACCTTCCAGGAGGTTGCACAGCCGGAAAGCCCCTTCCTGATCCGCGTGAATGAGCGCCAGATCAACTTCATCGAGGCCGACGGCGGCATGTGGAAACTGACAGCCAGAGAGACGGTCAAGGCACACCTGGAGCAGCTGCTTGCGGATGAGGTCGCCTGCGGCGCCGTTGTGATCGCCCTGTGACCTATGTTCCGCTGTGAAATGTGCGGGGCGGTCTTTGACCGCCCCCTGGTCCTGAACCATCTGGACCCGCGCCCGGACTGCTTTATGGAGAGATTCCGCGAAGTCCAATGCCCATATTGCAACGGGCCATATTTCAATGAATTTGAGGAGGACAAACAGATGATCGTAAATGTGAAGTACCGCGATTCCCTGACCGGCGAGTATTTTGACCGGTCGTACAGCTATTTCTGCGATATTCCCGATGTCCAGACCGGCGATATTGTGATCGCACCCACCTACAAGGGAGACAGCGAAGCGCAGATCGTGGAAGTGGATGTTCCGGAGAGCAAGGTGGACGAGCGTGTCCTCCCTCTTCTGAAAACCATCACCCGCAGGAAGGAGGACGCCGACGATGGCGAATGAGGAATTGATCGTCCTGAAGCAGTTGCCTGTCATTGAGGAGCATCTGGAAGCCCTGGCCGCGCAGATCGACCAGCGCGTGGACGCCGCCCTCTCCCTGGTTGCCACAGAGGACACCTGCAAGAGCGTAAAGGCCACCCGCGCGGATCTGAACAAGGAGTTCCAGGAGCTGGAGGACCGGAGAAAAGCGATCAAGGCTGCCATTATGGAGCCATATGACCGTTTCAACGAGGTCTACAACCGCTGTGTGGCTGTCAAGTATAAGACTGCCGACGCAACTCTGCGGGGCCGTGTGGCCGCTGTAGAGGACGCCATGAAGGCCAGAAAGGAGGAATCCCTCCGTCAGTACTACGGCGAATGCTGCGAAGTTCTTCATATTCCCGGAATCCCCTTTGAGCGCATCGGCTTGAACATCACTCTGAGCGCCAGCGAAAAGGCACTTCGCGGCCAGATCGACAGCTTTCTCCAGTCCGTTTCCGACGGTCTGGAGATGATTCAGAACAGGGATGACCGGGATGAGGTCCTGGTGGAGTTCTGGAAGAGCCTGAACGCTGCACAGGCGGTGAATACAGTGGAGGCCCGCCGCCGGGCCGTTGCTGAGGAAAAAGCCCGGGCAGATGCCAGGGCGGCCGAAGAAAAGGCAGATCGGGAGCGCGCGGCAGCTGTGGAAGCTCGGATGCGCTCCGTGCGCCCGGCCGTTTCCGCTCCGGAAGAAGTCTCCCCTCCGTCCACCGATGACGGAGAAACCGCTCTGCGTGTCCAGTTTACTGTGACCGGAACCAGGTCGCAGCTGAAAGCGCTTAAGAAATTTCTGATTGATGGAGGATACCAGTATGAATGAACTGAATGTTTTCCGTAGCGAGCAGCAGATCGGCCAGAGCGCTGCCAGCACCACCACGCAGATGATGGTAAGCCGCCAGGCCCAGGAGGTGCAGGCGGCCATGGTGGTGGCGAAGCGGTTCCCCCGGGACGAGGAGCAGTCCATGGAGCGCATCCTGAAAGCCTGCCAGCGTCAGAGCCTGGCCCAGGCTGCCGTGTATGAGTACCCCCGCGGCGGCGAGACCGTCACCGGTCCCAGCATTCGCCTTGCCGAGGCCATGGCGCAGAACTGGGGCAACGTGGACTTCGGCGTGATCGAGCTGGAGCAGCACACCGGCGAGAGCCAGGTGATGGCCTACGCCTGGGACCTGGAAACCAATACCCGGCAGAGCAAAGTATTCACGGTTCCGCACGTCCGCAAGACCAGCAAAGGCACATTCCCCCTTACGGACCCCAGGGACATCTATGAAATGGTGGCCAACCAGGGCGCCCGCCGTATGCGCGCCTGCATCCTCGGCATTATTCCTGGCGACGTTGTTGACGCAGCTCTGGCCCAGTGCGACGCCACGCTGAAATCCGCCAACAAGGCCCCTCTGGAAGAACGGATCGCAACCATGTGTACCAAGTTCCAGGAAGAATTTCAGATCGGTGTTGAGGCCCTGGAATCCTATATTGGCCGGAAAGCAGAGGCATTCTCCGAAGCGGATGTTATCCGGCTGGCTAAGGTCTACCGCAGTCTGAAGGACGGCGTGATCGGCAGCGAATACTTCATGGACAAGCTGAAGCCGTCTGAATCCGCACCTGCCGATACGGATAAGCAGGAACCCGCTTCGGACGGGAAGAAGCGCCGTAAGCAGGAAGAACCAAAGCAGGTGAGCATGGATGATCTGTGATGTGATCTCCACCGGCAGCGGCGGAAACGCTGTCCGCATCGGCCCAGGAGGGCGCCTGCTGGTAGACTGCGGTGTATCATACAAGCGCATAGAGCCCTTTATGGATGACTTGGAGTTGGTTTTGCTGACCCACCGGCACAGTGACCACTTCAAGGAATCCACAGTCCGGCGCCTCGCGCAGGATCGCCCTGCCGTCAGGTGGGCCATGGGGGAGCATATGCTCCCCCTGGTGGACGGCGTTCTGCCGACGCGCTGCATCGATGTGTTGCGACCCGACATCTGGGTCAGGTACAAAACACTGTATGGCCGCGTCTTGATCTGCCCTGTTTCCCTCCAGCACGATGTTCCGAATTTCGGGTATCACATTATTTTTCAAGGAGAGTGTGATTGGCAATACCGCGTATTCTACGCCACGGACACCGGAACTCTGGATGGAATCGCGGCTAATGGTTACGACCTCTATCTGATCGAAGCCAACCACACGGAGGAAGATCTTCGTGCGAGAGAAGCCGAGAAGCTGGCCGCCGGCGTGTTTTCGTATGAGGCACGGGCAGCTTTGACGCATCTCAGCCAGGAACGCGCGGCAGCCTGGCTTGCGAAAAACGCCGGAAAAAACAGCCGCGTGGTATGGCTTCACCAGCACACGGAAAGAGAGGGACAGCACAATGATCCCGTGGATTCAGGTTTACAGCAATCTTCCCCAGCATCCGAAAACATCCCGGCTGGCGGATGAACTGGGGCTTTCCAGCGCGGCTGTCAACCCCAACGTGCTTGCCGTCGGCCTGCTTGTAAGTCTGTGGACATGGGCTATCCAGAACGCATACAACGGCGATCTCTCCGGCTGCTCCAATCGCTCCATCGCAGAAGCGTGTCTCTGGAAGAAGAAACCGGAGACCCTTGTAAATGCGCTGATAAAGGCCGGCTTTTTGGATGCCGACAAAAAGCTGCACGATTGGGACGAATACGCCTGCCTTCTGATAGACCAGGAAGAAAACCGAAAGGCGAAAACGCGTGACCGCGTGAAGCGTTTCAGAGAACGAAAGGCGGCGGAGAACTTGGCGAACAGTAACGGTTATTGTAACGTAAATTGTAACGTTACAGACACGCCTTGTAACGCATCTACCAGACCATACCTAACCATACCAGACCAGACCAGTATATTCTCTGGTGATGGTGGTGATGCGCGCGCCCGCGAGGAGATCGCCGATTTTGCCGCCGTGCGCGGCATGGACCCTGGAGCTTATTTCGGCCTTGGACCTGACATCCAGGCGGAGGTACGGGCCTTTACGGACGCAGCCTTTGCCAGATACGCCAGCAGACAGGCTACGGAGAACGACGCAGCGCAGGCGTTTCTGGCGCTGTACAGCAACCGCGAGGACCCGCAGACACATACCTGGACCATGACACTGCCACAGGATCACAAGGACCTGCTGCTCTATGCCATGGAATCGGCGTCAAACGCCGGGCGGCCCGGGGACTGGAGATATATCAACGGCGTACTGGATCGGCTGCGTCAGCGCGGAATACGCTCCCTGCGGGACGCGGAGGCTTACGACTTGGACCGGGATGACCGGAAAGATTCGGAGCGAGGTGTTCCGTGATATGCCTCGGACATGGAGCTGCCCGTTTTGGAGCTGGGAGGACGGCCTGCGGGTATACTGCGAGGGCTGCCGTCTGGATTTCAAGGCCAAAGATGCCAGGGATGATTATGTTTCCCGCTACTGTGCAAACGTACCTGGATGGGAGAGTTGCACGATAGCGCAGGAGCTTTTACGACAGGAGGAACGTCATCGTGAAGAATGACATCGTATCAAAGCTGCGGCAGAAAACCAAGGAGGCGGATTCGCTCAGAGAGCGCCTGACCGCGGCCAACAAGGAGATCATCCGTATGCACGAAGTTTGCGCTCAGACCAGGAAAGCGGCGGCTGCCAGCCGGAACCAGCTTGTCCGGATCTGTACGGCGCTTCATATCAGCGCAGCCATGGAACTCGGGACGGAGGATGCGGAAGGAAATGCGCGGGTGCTGACGATTCCGTACATTGACGCCGATCTGGTTGATCGCTATGATCTCAAATTCCAAAAAGACCCCGTTGCCAGGACGCTGACTCTCCGTGTCACGGAGAAGCAGGACTGACCGCAGAAACGGAGGTGACGGCTCCGTGGGCGATTACTGGCACAAGAAATGGGTATGCCCGTTCTTTGTCCAGAGCGGGATGCAGCGGGTTTCGTGCGAGGGGGGCTGCATTCAGAAGTTTCCTGACCGTGAAACGGCGGTCAGATTCATGGACGAATACTGCGCCAGCCCTTGCGGCGGCTGGAAAAGCTGCTCCGTCGCCTCCACCCTGCTGCAATACTACGATCGAAAAGAGGAGGACCGCAATGAACGATGATAAGATCAATGCCATTCTCGAGCAGAACACAAAGCTGCATGACCTTTGCAGGCAGCAGCGTGAGGTGATCCAGGGGCTTCTGGAGGAGAATACCAGGATGCTATCCATTCTGTCCGGAACAAGAAATAAGATCGCAACCGATATCAAAAAGCAGGAAACCACGCAGGAATGGATCAGCGTCAATGACCGCTTGCCGGATATTGGGGCAGCTGTCCTGATCTGCCGCCCTGACAGAAACAATCGCGGTAGGCAGATCGTTGAACAGGGATATGCCGATGTAAACGGATGGTGGCGCGTATACGGTACCAGGACAAAATCGGTAACGCATTGGATGCCGATGCCGCGCCCTCAGCGGGAGATGCGGTGATTGAGAATGGATATTCGTGACATATCGCGGTTCTCGCCGGCCGCGCAGAAACAGATCCTTGCGAAGCTTGGAAAAGCGGCGGCACCCAGGGAGAGCAAATACAAGAGCTGCCGGACGCCGCGGACACTCCAGGAAGGAAAGGTACATACCTTCGACAGCAAGAAGGAGGCAGACCGATTCGGAGACCTGCTGATGCTCATGAAATCCGGTAAAATCCGTGACCTGCGGCTCCAGGTGGAATTCACTCTTGTGGAAGGATACATCACCGTGACCGGACAGCGGGTAAAGCCGATGAAGTACAAGGCGGACTTTACCTATGAAGAACAGACCGGGGACGGGGCGTGGCAGCGAATCATTGAGGACGTTAAAGGCGTCCGAACCAAGGAATACGAGATCAAGCGGAAGCTGATGCTGGACAAATACGGCATTGTTATCAGAGAAATTTGAATTGGAGGACATGACCCTGGGCGATATAAGCGCCCAGGGCATTCCCGTTGCAGGGGGTGAAAATCAACGCAGCCGCTGATAATCTGAATCTGAAAGAACTGTGAAAGGAGGGGTAACACCGTGGCAGGCGGAAAAGGCGGAAGGCCTCCGAAGTTTACGTCGCCGGAGCAGATGCAGGAGCTGATCGACGCTTATTTTGAAAGCTGCAAGGGTGAACCCATCCTGGACAATGATGGAATGCCGCTGATGGACAAATGGGGAAACGTGATCCTCATCAACCAGCATCCTCCTACCGTGACCGGTCTTGCGCTGGCACTGGGCTTTACATCCCGCCAGGCATTGCTGAATTACCAGGCGAAGCGGCAGTTTGTTGACACGATTTTGCGCGCGAAGGCGCGGTGCGAGGAGTACGCGGAATCCCGCCTCTATGATCGGGACGGCGCAAACGGCGCGAAGTTCTCCCTCACCTACAATTTCAAGTGGGCGCAGGATGCCGGAAAGGACGGCAGCGAAAGCTCCGATTCCGGCGTTGTGGAGCTTCCAAGTGTTCTGCCAAAACCAGATACGCCAGACGGTGGAGTGATCGAGGATGGCTAAAAATGTTGTTTGGACGCCGCAGCCGAAGCAGGCAATCTTCATGTCCCGCTTTGAGGACGAAGCGCTATACGGAGGCGCTGCCGGCGGCGGAAAGAGCGATTCTCTTATCATGGAGGCAACACGGCAGGTGGACATCCCGTATTACCGCGGTCTGATCGTGCGGAGGACATTTCCCCAGCTGGAGGACCTGATCGGAAAGAGCCTGAGACTATATCCACGCGCCTTCCCTGGCGCAAAGTACAATGACAGCAAGCATGTATGGCACTTCCCTTCCGGCGCTGTCATCATATTCGGCTCCATGCCCCACGAAAAGGACAAGTACAATTTTCAGGGCAAGCCTTACGATTTCATTGGGATGGACGAGCTGACGCAGTTCACGTTTGAGATGTACGACTATCTGGTACATTCCAGAAACCGCCCCAACGGGCCTGGAACGAGGGTGTACGCCAGATTCACGGCCAACCCGGGCGGCGTTGGGCATGGATGGGTAAAGGAGCGTTTTATCACGGCTGCTCCGCCAGGCACAACGATCTGGCGGCGGGTCAAGGTGGAGACACCGGCGGGGCCTGTTGAAAAATGGTCATCGAGGGTGTTCATCCAATCCACCGTGTTTGACAACAAAATTCTGCTGCAAAATGACCCGGACTACATTACGCGCCTCGCCTCCATGCCGGAGGCGAACAGAAACGCCCTGCTCTACGGGGACTGGGACAGCTTCTCCGGCCAGGTATTTGTGGAGTGGCGCAACGACCCGGCACACTACCAGGACCGGCGCTATACCCATGTAATTGCCCCGTTTCGCGTGCCGGACACCTGGGCGATCTGGAGGGCGTTTGACTGGGGCTATTCCAGGCCGTTTTCCGTCGGATGGTACGCCGTGGACCACGACAAGCGGCTTTACCGCATTCGGGAGCTGTACGGCTGCACCGGCACGCCGAATACCGGCGTGAAGTGGGAGCCTGCAAAGGTGGCGGCGGAGATCCGGCGCATCGAGGGCGAGGACCCGAACCTGAAAGGCAAGACCATTCACGGAATTGCAGACCCGGCGATTTTCAACGACAGCGGAACTGAGAGTGTGGAATCCATCATGGCCCGCTGCGGCGTCTACTGGGACCCGGGAGACCACGACCGGATCGCGGGAAAAATGCAGATCCATCACCGCCTTGCTTTCGATGAAAACGGAATCCCGCTGCTGTATGTGTTCAACACCTGCAAGCACTTTATTCGGACCGTCCCGAACCTTGTTTACGATGAGACGGACGTGGAGGATGTGGACACGGATGGCGAGGATCACATTTACGACGAGCTGCGCTATGTGTGCATGGAATACCCCGTTGCGCCGAGGCCGCAGGTCATCAAACCGGCAAAGAAATACGATCCGCTCTCTACGGATGTGCAGCCGGAGCTTGGTCGGTATGACTTCTATGCAAAATATTGAAAATGACAGGAGGAATCATCATGGAGTTTTTCGGAAAGCGGCCCGCCGGTATCGGCGTCACAGAGCAGCCCCCGTCAGCTGACGGCCAGCAGCTTGCCATGACGCCGCAGATCATCCTGACAGAGGAGGACGCTGCCAAAGGCCTTGCGACACTCGCCCGCTATAAGCAGGGCAAGGCAAACCTGGAGGCCCGGATCGTGGAGGACGAGCGCTGGTATCAGATGCGGCATTGGGAGGTCCTGCGCCGGAACAACGCCGATAAAGAGCATCCGCAGCCGGAGCCTACCAGCGCATGGCTTTTCAACAGCCTGGCCAGTAAACACGCGGATGCCATGGACAATATGCCGGAAATGTCTGTTCTGCCCAGGGAGAGAGGCGACGAAAACGACGCCAAGAACCTTTCCTCCATTCTCCCCGCCATCCTGGAGCGCGCAGACTTCGAGGAAACGTATTCCCAAAACTGGTGGGAGAAGCTGAAGCACGGATCGTCTGTATACGGCGTGTTCTGGGACACCGATCTGGAAAACGGGATCGGAGATGTCAGCATCCAGGCGATTGACCTGCTGAATATCTTCTGGGAGCCTGGTATCGAAGATATTCAGGACAGCCGCAATGTATTTGTGGTAACGCTTGTGGACAACGATCTCATTGAAGAACAGTACCCGCAGCTCAGCGGGAAACTGAGCGGAAACTCCTCCATCGTGGATGTCACGAAGTACATCTATGATGATACCGTTGACACCTCCAACAAAACCGCGGTTGTGGACTGGTACTACAAGATGAAGTCCGCATCCGGCAGGAAGATCCTGCATTACGCAAAGCTCATCAGCGGTCAGATCGTGTATGCCTCCCAGAATGACCCGAAGTATCAGGAGCGCGGCTATTACGATCACGGGGAATATCCCTTCGTGTTCGATACCCTGTTCCCGGAGAAAGGCACGCCGGTCGGCTTCGGCTTTGTCTCCATCTGCCGGGACCCGCAGCTCTATATCGACAAGCTCTCCGCCAACATTATGGAGGCAAGCCTTGCCGGGTCCAAGCTGCGCTACTTTGCCAGCGACGATCTTAATATAAACGAGGAGGATTTCAAGGACTGGAATAAGTCCCTTGTTCGTGTCGCCGGACGCATCGACCCCACTAAGCTGCAACAGATCGTAAATTCCCCGTTTGACAGCATCTACGTCAACGTTCTCCAGATGAAGATCGACGAGATGAAGGAGACATCCAGTAACCGGGATGTCTCCCAGGGCGGAACCACCGGAGGCGCCACGGCTGCCGCGGCTATCGCTGCCCTTCAGGAGGCAGGAAACAAGGTTTCCCGCGATATGATCGCCGGGAGCTATCGGAAGTACACCAAGATCGGCTACCTGAGCCTTGAACTTGTCCGGCAGTTCTATGACCAGGTGCGGGAGTTCCGCATTCTTGGCCAGGATGGAAACTACAGCTTTCAGGACTTCTCCAACAGCGGGATCAAGGAGCAGCTGACGGGGACTGATTCCACGGGGAATCCCATGTATCGTATGCCGGTGTTCGACATCAAGATCAGAGCGGCGAAAAAGTCTCCATTCGCGCGTGAAGCCCAGAACCAGAGGGCGCTGGATCTGTACTCCGCCGGATTCTTTAACCCGGAGAACGCACAGGCGTCCCTGATCTGCCTGGACATGATGGAATTTGAAGGTGTGGAAAAAGTCCGGCAGAAAGTAGCAGAGGGGCAGACGCTCCTTGCCATGTTGCAGCAGACGCAGGCCCAGCTGGCCGTGGCGCTTCAGGCCCTTGGCGCGAAGGCTGCTGCATCCGGCGGCAGCCGGGATAACGGAGGAGAACCCACTTCTTCCTCCGGCGGAACCGCAAAGCAGGCGGCGGAGGCGCAGACCGGTGACGCTATGACCAAATACGGCCAGAGGCTTGCGGCCAACGCATCGCCGGACATCGGAGGCGGCCAGGGGGTGGCGATGTGACCGTTGTTCGGATTTCGGCAGAACATAATCTGTACTCTCTGACCGCCAAGGGACACGCGGAATACAGCACAGGCGGAGAGGACATCGTGTGCGCCGGTATTTCCACAATTCTGTATGCGCTTGCCGGATATATTGCAAATTCCCGCATGGAATCCTCCATCCGTATGGAGCCGGGGGATGTTGAGATCACCTGCTCAGGCAACGCACAGCAGGTATTTCTGATGGCATATATCGGACTTGCCCAGCTGGCAGAAAAATTTCCGAAAAATATTTCAATTTCTGCCCGTTTTCCTGACGCAATCCAAATCGAGACCTGATACGATGAAATTGTCCTCCTTACCGGAGCATCCTGCGGTGTGCTGCGTGCCGCCGCAGGAGTAAGCCTCCGGGAGCATGGACTGACGCACGCCAAAGAGCGCGGAAAAGGAGGAAACCTTATGAAAAACCTCAAACTTTTGGACCTGCATATCAATCTGTTTGACGGTGCGGCAGCTGCTCCGTCTGCCGGTGGAGATGCTGGCCCGGCTGGGACCGATGGCAGCCCTGTGAACAGCCAGCAGGGAAATTCGGGCGGTACTCAGAAGGTCATCTATGGCAAGCAGCCCGCGGATGGCAGCCCTTCCGACGCCGGGAAGGAAAACAAAAGCGACGATCCGAAGGAAAAAGCGCGCAGATACCGGGAACTGATGGACGGCGAGTTCCGCGATCTTTACACGCAGGATACGCAGCGCATCATCAACCAGCGGTTCCGGGAGACCAAGACCCTCCAGGAAACGCTGGAAGCGCAGAATCCCATCATGCAGATGCTGGCTGACAGATATGGTGTCAATGACCCCGCAGAGCTTGTTCATGCTCTGGAGGAGGACAACCACATCTGGGAACAGCAGGCCGATGAGGCTGGCATGAGCGTTGACCAGTACCGCCAGTATAAACGCATGGAGCGTGAAAACGCTGCTCTGCGGCAGGCACAGCAGCAGGCGGTGAATCGTGAGCGGGCAAACCGGCAGGTACAGGCATGGGTGAAGGACGCTGAGGGCGTTCAGAAGGACTATCCGCAGTTCGATCTGAAAGCTGAAACGGAAAATCCGCAGTTTATCCGCCTGCTTCAGAGCGGCATTGACATGAAACACGCCTATGAGGTTATCCACATGGACGAGATTATGAGCCGGACCGCGCAGGCAGCCGAGCGCAGGACTGTGGATAACATCCGCGCCAAAGGCTCACGCCCCCGTGAAGCTGGCATTTCCTCTCAGACCGGCGTTGTTACCAAACCTGACGTCTCCAAGCTGACGGCGGCAGACCGCCGGGAGATCGCAAAAAGAGTTGCGCAGGGTGAGGAAATCATTTTCTGACCAATGCGCGGAGAGGAGTTCAAAATGAATACCATTCGTAAGCTGATGCTGTTTGCCATGGACATTCAGCTGTTTGCGACAACCCAGACCACGGAGCTGAGCGATCTCAGCCCCGAAATGAAAACTTTCTACTCCGACTACCTGATCGACAACGCCATGCCTGAGCTGGTGCATGACCAGTTCGCGCAGAAGCATCCGATCCCGAAGGGCCGGGGCAAGAAAGTGGAATTCCGGAAGTATACGCCTCTGACCAAGGCGCTGACGCCCCTGACCGAGGGCGTGACCCCGGCGGGCAACAAGCTTAAGGTCACGACCCTGGAAGCGGAAGTCCATCAGTACGGCGACTTCATCGAGATGTCCGACGTGCTGCTGCTGACCGCCATCGACAACAACCTGGTCCAGGCTACTGAGCTTCTGGGCAATCAGGCCGGTATGACCCTGGACACCGTGACCCGTGAGGTCCTTGTGGGCGGCACCAACGTCCAGTATGCCGAAGGCCAGGTGACGGCCCGTTCCGCCCTGACTGCGGATCACAAGTTGACGGTCAAGGCGGTCAAGATGGCCGTCCGCGCTCTGAAGAAGCAGAACGCAAAGAAGATCAACGGCTATTTTGCCGCCATCATTCACCCGGACTGCGCCTTCGACCTGACGGAGGACCCGGAGTGGAAGTATCCGCACCAGTATTCCGACACCGAGGAGCTTTACACCGGCGAGATCGGCCGGATTGCCGGTGTCCGCTTTGTGGAAACCACGGAGGCGAAGATCTTCGCCGGTGCCGGTGCCTCCAACCGTGACGTTTACGCCACGATGGTCCTGGGCGCAAATGCCTACGGCGTCACCGAGATCCAGGGCGGCGGTCTCCAGCATATTGTCAAGCAGCTGGGCAGCGCCGGTACTTCTGACCCCCTGAACCAGCGTGCTACCGCTGGCTGGAAAGCAATCAAGGCGGCTGTCCGCCTGGTTGAGCAGTACATGATCCGTATCGAGACCTGCTCCACCTTCAACGACGGCGATGCCAACTGAGTAAGGAGGAATTATCATGGCGAGTAATAACCAGAATGACGAGGTGAAAACCACTTCCGCCGCCGCTGCCGCTGATCCTGAAACCAGCGAGATCGTGAAAGGCAGCCCGGAATGGTGGGCCGAGAATGTCCCGGTGAAGCTGTTCAAGGACACCAAGGACTACAAGGATGACGTCTTTATCGGAATCAACGGTAAGACCTGGCAGATCAAGCGCGGCGTCGAGGTCAAGGTTCCCCGCTATGTTGCCCAGGTCCTGGAGGACAGCTACAAGCAGGATCTGGATACCGCATCCATGATCGAGCAGTACGGAGACGAATTCGACGCCAAATCCAAGAAGATTCTCGGCGATCAGTCCTGAATATTGCCGCGGAACCCTTTGGCAGTCTCGTTCACGGCGCGAGAGGAACTTCAGTTTCCTCTCGCGCTGTTTTTTATCAACATAAGGAAGGAGCCATGCAATGAGCAGAATCATTAAATGCCAGGTAGACAACGAATATATCCGTGGCGGCGGTGTTGTCATTGGCTCTGAGGGCAGCGGAGAAAGCGTTACGCTGGAACTTGCCTTCAATTCCGCCTGGGACGGCTATACCAAACGGCTCATTTGGTATGACGCCCTGGGGGAACATCATGTAGTGCGCGTCCTGACCGCAGATCTCCTTGTTTCCGGGACAAACACCTACCAGGTGCTTATCCCTCCGGAGGCCTGTGCCGTTGCGGGAGACGCTATGCTGACGATCCGGGGCGTGACCGTGGACCCGGACACCGGTGAAACTCTATCGTGTTTTGTTGGCGCCACCGTCACATTCAAGGTACTCGAAGGAAAGTGGACGGCCAGCCTCCAGGATATGACCGCCAGCCAGGCGGAGCAGCTCCAGGCACAGATCGACGCGCTGCTCCCCCAGATCGTTCTGGCCGGGCAGGTGGCAGAGAATGAAAAGGAGCGCCTTTCCGCCGAGGAAACCAGAGTACAGAACGAATTGACCCGCCAGCAGAACGAAACCGACCGTGTGAGCAACGAGGAGGCGCGTGTAAAGGCGGAGCAGGAGCGCGTGGATGAAAACAACGGCATCGTCGCTCAGGCAACCAATCAGGCGAATGCCGCTCAGAAAAGCGCGGAGAACGCCGCATCCTCTGAAAAAAGCGCGGCGGATTCCGCCACCAGTTCTGCAAATTCCGCAAATTTGGCCGCAAACGCGCAGCAGGCGGCTGAAAATGCCGCAGGAGCTGCCGAGGAACACTCGACAGCAGCGCAGCTGGCTATGACCGAAGCAGAGAACCAGGCCTCTAATTCCGCCGGATCTGCGAAGGAATCCAAAAGCTGGGCTGTTGGAGGAACTGGAAGCCGCCAGGGCGAGGACACCAATAACGCTCAGTATTGGTGTGAGCAGGCCCAGACAGCTGCCAGCGTGGACAGCACCCTCACGATCAGCGGCGCCCCTGCGGACGCCAAGGTGGTGGGTGACGCCATCCGTCAGCTGCAAAGCGACGTGTCCGGCAAGGTGGACGGCATCTGGCAGGACCCGGACAGCGGTCTCTGGTATCTCACATCCAACGGTGAACCTGTTGGCGAGGGGATCAAGATCGCGTCGGATTCCGGCGGTCTGGCCTTCGACAGCGGCTATGTGGACGAGAGCGGGTATCTTCACCTGACCATGGGAGGAGAGGACCTGAGTTCGGATGTGTTCACGCCGTTCTTTGTCGGCACCGGCGGTACCGGCGGCGGAGGCGCCGGCTCCACCATGAAGCTGACTTCCCGCATGGCCTCCCGCACCTTCTCCGTTATGGACACGGCGGCGTCCGTGGACATCCTGTATACCTGGTCCAGCGTGGACAGCGAGGACGGCAGCGCCACCGGAAACGGCAGCGCCAGCTGGTATGTGGGCGGCACCCGTGTTGCGGTACAGACCGTCGCCCAGGGAGACCAGAGCTTTGACATCAAGCCTTATCTGACCGCAGGCGCGGCCAATACGGTGAAGCTGACGCTGGAGGACGCCTACGGCGCATCCCGGTCCCTGACCTTTACCGTCACCGTCACCAGCTACGGCCTGACCTGGAATCTCGGCAAGATGGCAGACCACGGCACGGATTCCCTGACGCTGCGGCTGGTGCCTACCGGACAGGGCAGCAAGGTCCTCCACGTCACGGTGGACGGCGAGGAGGTCCACAATTCCACAGTCGCCACCAGTGGGCGGACCATCACGGTGGCCATCCAGCCCCAGAGCCACGGCGCCCACACCATCCTGGCGTGGCTGGAGATCACTACGGACGGCCAGACCATGACCACGGAGCCGCTGCGGCACGTGGGCCTCTGGCAGGCGTCCGGTAACACCACGCCTATCGTGGCGGTGTACGATCCGGCGCCCACGGTACCCCAGTACGGCACGGCGTCCCTGCGGTACATGGTGTTCGACCCGTCCAGCGAGACGGCCAACATCACACAGTCCGAGGACGGAACCGTCCTATCCGTTCTGAC
Organism: uncultured Clostridia bacterium; assembly: GCA_945949735.1. Lineage (GTDB taxonomy): Bacteria > Bacillota > Clostridia > Oscillospirales > Oscillospiraceae > Faecousia. The sequence continues at coordinate 17,668 of CAMFFO010000004.1, forward strand.
GGTAGACCGGAGCGTCCAGACCTGGGCATACCGGGCCGCCAAGTCCGGCACCCGGGCGCTGACCATCACCTGCGGCACTGTCTCCGCAGACATCGCCCTGACGGTCACCGCCTCCGGTTACGACATCCAGCCGGTCACAAACGGGCTGTGCATGGACCTGGACCCTGCCGGACACTCCAACGCGGAGGCCGGGCGGGAGAACTTCGGCTACAAGGACGCCGACGGAACCAACCACCCGCTGACCTTCTCTGCCAACTTCGACTGGATCAACGGCGGTTTCCGGCAGGACGAGGAGGGCGTCACGGCCCTGCTCATCAAGCGCGGCTCCAGCGTGACCCTGGACCGCAGCCTGTTCGACGATAACGCCAGAACCAACGGAAAGTGCATCAAGATCATCTTCAAGGCAGCGAAAGTCCGCAAATACGCGGCGGAGGTGGCCTCCTGCTGGTCCGGCAATGTGGGGCTGCGGCTCCAGGCCAACCAGGCCACCCTGGGCAGCGAGCTGGAAAAGACGGTCATCCCGTACTGCCAGGACCGGAAGATCGAGGCGGATTTCAACATCAACAGCGCAAGCGAGACCAAGCTGGCCACCGTCTGGCTGCGGGGCGTCATGTCCCGGGTCCGGGCGTACAGCACCGGAGACAGCTGGCAGCAGACGGCGCCCTCCGCCCTGGTGATTGGCTCCGCCGACTGCGATACCTGGCTGTACCGGGTCAAGATGTATTCCAACTCCCTGACCCTCCATGAGATTCTGGACAACTGGATCGCTGACTGCGGCGACCCGGATGAGATGATCCGGCGCTACGTCCGCAACGCCATCTACAACACCGACGGAACCATCAACCTCCAGCAGCTGTCGGAGGCCAACCCGGACCTGCGGGTCATCCGCATCTCGGCGGACCGCATGACCACCGGCAAGTCCGACGAGGTCACCGCCACCGTGGAGCTGATCTACGCCAACGGCGGCAAGGAGTATTCCTTCACGGCCACCGGCGTCATCATGAAGGCCCAGGGCACGTCCTCCCTGGAATACGGCCTTGCCGCCCTGAACCTGGACCTGGACTTCAAGAACGCGGTATGGACCCGGGGCGATGGCGAGGCCATCACGGAGTACGCCATGACGCCGGACAGCATCCCCGTCAACTATCTCAACGTGAAGCTGAACGTAGCCAGCTCCGAGAACGCCAACAACGTGGTGCTGGCGGACCGGTACAACCGGTTCCAGCCCTGGATTTCCCCGGCCCGCCGGGCGGACAGCCGTGTGCGGGACACGGTGCAGGGCGTCCCCTGCGCGGTGTTCTTCACCAATACCAGCAGCGGCACCATCTTCGTGGGCGCCCGGACCGTTGCCGCCGGAGAGACCATTCTCTACGGCGCGGGCGATATGAACAACAGCAAAAAGAACTTCGCCGTGTTCGGCCAGGACAACAGCCAGTGGCCGGAGCAGTGCTGTGTGGAGGTGCTGAACAACAACAACGCCCAGTGCCGATTCCAGAGCGATGACCTCAGTGCTGAGACCTGGGACGGGGACGGCAACTTCGAGTTCCGGTTCCCCAAGAAGCCCACCGACGCCATGAAGGCAACGTGGCAGACAGTCCTCAGCTGGGTGGTCTCCACAGACCGCACAGCAGCCACCGGAAACGCACTGGCCACGCCGGTGATTATCGGCAGTGAGACCTTCGCCAACGACACGGCGGAGTACCGCGCTGCCAAGTTCCGGGCGGAGCTGGCGGACCACTTCATTGTGGATTCTCTGCTGTACCACTACCTGTTCACGGAGCGGCACTGCATGGTGGATTCCAGGGCGAAGAACACCTTCTTCTCCTACGAGTACGACCCGGACCAGGACAAATACCTGTGGAACATCTGCAAGAACTACGACGACGACACCGCCGAAGGCACTGACAACTCCGGCGGCCAGACCTTCCGGTACGGGCTGGAGGACACCGACACGGTGGGCAGCGCCAATGTGTTCAACGCGTCCGATTCTGTCCTGTGGACCAACGTCCGGGACCTGATGGTGGACGAGCTGCAGGCCATGTACCGGGACCGGGAGAACCAGGGCGCCTGGAGCGCGGCAAGCGTGAAGGCGGACTTCACCGCCCACCAGAGCGCCCGGCCGGAGGCCCTGATGAACGAGGACCAGCAGGGCAAGTACATCTCGCCCTATGAGAACAGCGGTGAGAGCCGCTATCTGGGCATGGCACAGGGCACCAAGGAGGACATGCGCGACCAGTTCGAGACCTACCAGGAGACATACTGTGCGTCCAAATACGACGGCAGCGCAGCCACCGCCTCCCGCATCTCCCTCCGCGGCAGCGCCCCGGGAGACTGGGCAGGCGTGAAGCCCACAGGCGACATGACCATCACGCCTTATTCGGACCTCTATGTGACGGTCAAGTACGGCAACGCAGGCACCGTCCGGGTCCGGGCCAAGGCCGGGGAGGCCAACGCCATCATCTGCCCGGCGGACACCCTCAACGACACCGAGATCTACATCTACTCCGCCCAGCGGATCACTGAAGTGGGTGACCTGTCCGGCATCTACACCAAGCTGATGGACGCCGGTGACGCCGCCGTCCTCCAGAAGATCGTGCTGGGCAGCGGCGAGGCCGGTTACACCAACGGCAGCCTCACCAGCTTCTCCGCCGGCACCAACGACATGGTGGAGTATCTGGACCTGCGGGGCACGCCCAACCTCACTCAGGCCCTGGACCTGTCCGCTCTGGACGCTCTGACGGAGTGCTACCTCTCCGGCAGCGGCGTCACCGGCGTCACATTCGCAAAGGGAGCGCCAGTCCGAATCGCAAAGCTGCCCGCCGTCACCTCCCTGGTGGCCCGTGGCCTTACCCAGCTGGAGAGCTGGCTCATGGACGGCTCCAACCTGGTGTCCATCTGGGTGGAGGACAGCCCCATGATCGACACCCTGGCGGCCTGCAAGGCAGCCAAGAACCTGGCCCGTGGCCGCCTGACGGACGTGGACTGGACGGACGACAACGCGGATGTGCTGCTGCGGCTGGCGTCCCTTGGAACCGGCAGCGGCATCGACAGCCAGGGCAACACCGTGGACGGCTTCGTCCTCACCGGCAAGGTACATCTGTCCGTGGTGACGGAGGACGAGCTGGCCACCCTGGCAGCCGCCTTCCCGGATCTGACCGTCTCCTACGACGGAATCGTCACCAGCCATACGGCAACCTTCCAGAACTATGACAGCACGGTTCTGAACACCCAGACCGTCCGCCACGGCAGCGCGGCGGTGAACCCGGTGACGGCGGGCCTGTGCGAGACGCCGGTGAAGCCGTCCACAGTTGACGAGGATTACACCTACATCGGATGGGACAAGAGCCTGGATAACATCGTGTCCGATACGGTATTCACCGCCCAGTTCTCCGCCAAGACCCGCGTCTATACCATCCGGATCTGGCTGGAGCCGGAGGAGCAGAGCCTGTTGAAAACGGTGCAGGTGGAGGCCCGCGGCAGCTACGCATGGGACGGCGACGATCTGACCAGCGCCGAAGGAAAGCTGTGGATGGGCTTTGACCATCCCATGGCGAACATCACGTCGGACCTGGACGTCCATGCGGTGTTCATCACGCCCACGCTGCCGGATGCTGTGGCCAGCGGCTATGACTACCTGTACAGCGACAACCCGGCGGACAACAGCGGCTATACCCTGGAGCAGTTCTGCGGCATCATCAAGGCCAAGAAGGAGAAGGACTACTTCCAGCTGAAGGACCGTATCAAGATCACGCCAAACACGGATGTATTTGCCGACAGCGAGATCATTTGTGAGGTGGCCGGATTCAATCATAATAAGCTGGCAGACGGCAGCGGGACCTTCGCCGGTGTGATCTGGGGCATGGTCGGTGCCATGAATGCGTCCAGGCGCATGAATTCCACCAACACCAATGCGGGCGGATGGCCGGCCACTGAAGCCAGGGACATCGACAACAACACGATCTTCCCGGCCCTGCCCCGCTGGATCAGGATGCTGATCCCGAAGGTGATCGTCCTATCCTCTGCCGGTGCGACCAAGGCGGACATCGTTTCCTCTCAGGACTACCTATTCCGGTTCAGTCATGCCGAGGTTGGCTTTGATGTCAGCAGCGTCCCCTACTGTAACGAGGTGGATGCAGACGCGGAAAGCGTTCAGCTGCCTATCTTTACCGACAATTCGTCCAGAATCCGAAAAACCTACAACGGCACCGGAAGTGCTGTCGGCTGGTGGCTGCGGTCCCCGGACCCCGGCAATTCCACGACCTTCCGGATTGTGGGCTCCAACGGCAACGCGAACACCACCAACGCGGCGAACGGCTATTCCGTGGTCCTCGGCTTCTGCACCTATCTGGCGTAAGCAATCAAAGAATCCCGCCCCCTTGTGGGGCGGGAGAATCCAAAGGGGTGAACCGATATGTCCGTTCCGAGATCAAAACGTGGTGTGAGTGAAGCGGAATTTCTCCATACAGCACGCGAACTACAGATTTTTACACTAAGGCGCTGCAAACACATTCCGAAGCGATATACATTTCTGATGGCAAAGCCGCTTTCTGAAAATGCTGCATCTGTCTATGACATGGCGAAGCGCGGAAATTCCATCTATCCGAGAAATCAGCACGAAGCTCAGATCCGCAGAGACTATTTCAATCACGCTCTTGCAGGGGTGTACAGTCTCGTTTCTCAGGCTGAGGTATGCAGAGAGATGTTCGGAATTCCTACCGATATGATGATGGAATGGATGCGACTTTGCAAACAGGAAATTGAACTCCTGAAAGGAATTATGGATTCAGACCGGAGAAGATATAAATCCCTTCCGGAATGAATGATACAGGCTGCGCTCTATGAATCGTGCTGTCAACTGGTGGCTGCGGTCCCCGGACCCCGGCAATTCCACGAACTTCCGGAATGTGAACTCCAACGGCAACGCGAACACCAACAACGCGACGAACGGCAATTCCGTGGTCCTCGGCTCCTCTTTTACCCGGCTCCTCTCTGGGCGTCAAAGTAACCCGTTTTGGGTGAAATCAGAACCGGGATGGAGAGAAGGAGAGCGCAGCCTTCCTATAAAGGTAAATAACTGATCTGACAGGCCCAGACGGATGACGCTTCTTGCATGGCGGAGCTTGGTGATGATGTTCCGTTTCATGTCTGGTGGCCTTACGCGGCTGGTGCAATCACCCGTATAGCCGTGCAGTGAAGAAAAGAGGAGATCAAATGAACAGTGCAGATCGGCACGAGGCGAGATACCGCAGACGCCATAGAAGCAGAATGGAAGCTAAGCGATCATGCACATCGTCAGCGGATGATTTTGATACCGTATTCAGCTACGGTAATCTCTATCGATCTTATCTGAAATGCCGCAGAAATGTTGGTTGGAAAGCAAGCGTTCAACGGTACATTGCAAATGCTCCGCTTAATGTCTATACCACGTGGGAGCAGCTTCGAAACGGAACTTACAAAAGCCCGGCGTTTCATGAATTCACTGTTTTTGAGCGTGGCAAAAAGAGGCATATCAAAAGTACCGGGATCGGAGAGCGCGTTGTCCAGAACTGCCTTTGTGAAAACTCACTTCTCCCATTGTTTCAAAGGACTTTTATTCATGACAATGGCGCCTGCCTCCCCGGTAAAGGATATGATTTTTCTGTAAGGCGTATGCGCTGCCATCTGCAAAGGCATATCCGAAAGCACGGTACGGATGGATATATTCTGCTCTGCGATCTTTCCTCGTTCTTTGACAGCGTTCCGCATAGCGAGGCTGTGAAAGCACTGTCCGAGCAGATCACGGATGGCCGTATTCTTAGGCTTACAGAGGAACTGATCCGGCAATTCGACCCGGAAAAGCCGCCGGAGAGCAGGAAAGGACTTGGCCTTGGAAGCCAGATCAGCCAGGTGCTTGCTCCCGTTGTGGCCGGAAGGATTGACCGCTATGTGAAAAATACCCTGCGTGAGAAGCTATATGGCCGGTACATGGACGATTTTTACATTATTTCCGGCGACAAGGATCGCCTGAAAATATGCCGTGACGGAATCCGGAAGAAATGTGAAGAGATCGGCCTGCGGCTAAGCGAGAAAAAGACCCAGATCGTGAAGCTGACACACGGATTTACGTGGCTGAAGGTACGATGGAGCGTCACAAAGACCGGCGGTGTCAGAATGTGCATCCACCGCAGCAGCGCCATACGCGAGCGGAGAAAGCTCAAAAAGCTGCGGAAAATGATGGGGATCGGCCGTGTCACCTACCAGGACGTCTGGAATTCTTTTCAATGCTGGATGAGCCACGCCAGGCGTTTCCGGTCATGGAAAATCAGAAAAAACATGGCGGACCTATTTTGCAGACTATTTGAAAAGGATGTGAGAAAAGATGCGCTATATCAAAGTATATGATTCGAGTGGAACGGTAGTAGCTGCGGAGGCGCTGCAATCTCCTGCATTCGTACATTGGAATGCCAGGTACGGATGCAAACTTGTGTGTCAGGAACGGTACGCACAGGGAATCATGTCGATGGACGGAGATACCGCATACCAGCTGGAGGGCAAAGAAGCCCTCCCCGGCGCGGAGCTGACGGCGGTGCTGATCTCCCAACTGGAGTATGACGCCCTGGCGGCCACGCTGGAGGAGACCGCCACCGAAACCCCGGATGACACCGGCACCGGGGAGACGGAGCAGCAGGAGGTGGTCGTGACCCCGGCAAAGATGTACCTCCGCATCAAGGACCTGGAGGCGGAGAACCAGGCGCTGACCGCACAGGTGACGGAGCTGGGAGAAGCCATGGACCTGCTGCTGTCCGGCGCAACCGGAGAGGAGGATGCCGGATGAAGAAATCCCTGAAAGAGCGGGTCTATGAATATAACCGCGTCAGAGCCGTGGAAACCGAGAAGGCAGGCGACTTCATGACGCTGCTGGAGCATCTGCCGCCCGGCCAGGTGAAGAAGCTGCTGAAAGACGATACCTGCTGCGCGATCCTGGCGAAATATGGTATCAATGGAGGGTAACGCGCATGAATACCAGAAAAGCGATTGCAAGGGCGGACGAGCTTCGCCCAAACGCTGTCAGTGAGGAGATGAAAGCATCGTGGATTTATGAGCTGGACGGTAAAGTTGCTGAGCTTCAGGGTGTTCCAGTTCCCGAATCCAAATGGCCGGAGGATTTTGATCACCTGATGCCTTCCCCCTACGACAATATTTACGAATTGTATCTCTGCGCCCAGATCGACAGCGCAAATCTCGAAACAGCGCTCTACGAAAATGATATGGAGATGTTCAACGCGGCCTGGGACGAGGCAAGGGCCTGGTGGAGGCGCACGCACCGGCAGCCGGAAAGCGGCGGATGGAGGGTCATGTAATGAGACTTCCAACACTCCCCAACCGTTTACAGGGGACACGGCGTGAGATCGTGTCCATCCGCGGGCTGAACCTGACGGACAACACACAGGACGGCGACATGTCGGCTTGCAAGAACATCTCCGCAAGGCGGTATCCCTATTTCACCCAGCGGCGTTCCAGAGAGCAGCAGACCGCCTATTCCGGCGTTACAGCGCTGACCAGCTGGGGAAAACTGGTGGCTGTACAGGGAACAGATCTCCTGTATGGCGGAGAAGTGGTCGGCACAGTCACCGCGGGGGAAAAGCAATTTGCCGTTGTCAACACGAAGCTGATCATCTGGCCGGACAAGGTATATCTGGACATCGACAGCCTAACGGTAAAGCCTCTTGGAGCTACCGTCACCGGGACGGGGGCGACGTTCACCACGGACGCAATGACCGTTGATGGCTGGCCGGACCTGACAACTCTGTTCAAGGCCGGAGACGCTGTTACCATTTCCGGGTGTACAGAAAAGGCGTCCAACAATAAATCTGTCGTGATCAAGAGCTTGACGGCGACTTCGATCACCGTCTCCGCAAACGGATTCACAGAGGCGGCGGAAACAGCAAGCATCACCTTGGAGCGCAAAATTCCTGACCTGGATTATATCTGCGAGAGCGAAAACAGGCTGTGGGGATGCTCCAACAAGGATAAGACCATCTATGCTTCTTCGCTGGGCGACCCGACGAACTTCTATGTATATGAGGGGCTTGCTACGGATGGATACGCCCTTGCTGTCGGCAGCGAGGGCGATTTCACCGGCTGCTGCAAACTGTCCACATCGGTACTGTTCTGGAAAGAGACGGTTCTGCACAAGATGCTGGGCAGCTATCCGAGTGAATACTCCCTGTATACCTACAATATCGAGGGGCTGCGGAAAGGCTGCCATAAGAGCTTGCAGGTCATCAACGAAGTTCTGTTTTACATGGGCATCCACGGTGTATACGCCTATTCCGGCGGAACCCCCAGCCTGATCTCCTCCAATTTTGGAAGGAAGGACTTCACGGATGCCGTTGCAGGAACGGATGGAGACAGCTACTACCTCTCCGTTCTGGAGGGAGAAGAACGGCACCTGCTGCTCTACGATTCCAACACCGGACTGTGGCTGCGGGAGGATGATACCAGATGTGTGGACTTCGCCAGAATCGGCAAGCAGGTCTATTTCCTGACCGACGGCGGCGACGTTTATCTCAGCGACGGCGGAGCAGATGACCCGGATGTTTCGTGGGAGATCCAGCTGACGCCGTTCTACGAGACCGCAGACGGGAAGAAACAGTATCGAAAGCTCGTCCTCCGGCTGGAAATGGCCGCAGGCGCATGGATGCGGGTATTGATCCGATGCGACGGCGGGGCCTGGCGGGAGGCTGGAAAGGTGCTTGGCGGTCAGGCTGGCTTAAAGGAAATCCAGATCATTCCGAAACGCTGCGATAAGTTCGAGATCAAGCTCACGGGGAAAGGCCCGTGTACCGTGAAGGAACTGATCCGCGAGTTTTTCGTTGGAGGTGATCGGTAATGGCCTCCGTGTTCCCTGAGAGCATGGACAAGCTGGACAGCGATAATGTCGGCGGCAGCTTTTCCATCCTCGAAAATTACATCCGTTACATGCAGGAGCGGGTGGAATTTGCCATCCGCAATACTACACGGCAGGTGGAAAAGACCGGGACGTCCAGCGCAGAGATCTATATTCTGGTGACAGCGCTGAATAATTCCGTCAGCTCCATCCAGTCCAGCGTGCAGTCCCTCTCTGCCGACATCAGCGGCATGAAAAGTGATGTTGCATCTGTAAAAAAAGAGGTCTCCTCCCTAAAAACGGAGCTTTCCGAGTTCAAAACGAGCGTGAATGCCTCCATCGAACAGCTATCTTCCTCTGTTTCCACAATGAATGAGGCAATCGCAAATCTTCAAAGCCGCGTAAATGCGTTGGAAAACCCGACCACGACACCATGATAGGAGCGTGAATCTATGGCAACCAAAAAGAAAACGAGTGCATTCGGCCTTGCCACCGGGATTGCATCTGGAATCGCATCCAGTATCGCCGCCGGAACGGCAAAGGCAATCGCAAATTCAAAGAAAAGCAGCTCCGGAAGTTCTTCGTCCGGAAAGAGTAGCGGCAGTTCCAGAGGCTCCGGATATTACGACCCCAGCCGAAACTATGCAGCAGACATTGACGCAGCCATCAAGAGCGGGGCATCTGCCGACGTAGTGGCAAAGCTTCAGCAGGAACGAAACAACAAAATTGCGGCAAACCAGGATCATTATTCCGCGCTCGGTATCTCCGGGACGGATAAGTATGGCAGCGCAGCCAGCGATTATATCAGCAAGTCCAACCCCTATGCGAATACCGACTATCATCAGGCTGCCATCGATGCCGCAAAACTGGGAGACTGGGACACTGTCATTGAAGCGCTGAAAAACCGGGAGCAGAAAGTTGCAGCGCAGGGTGGAAATGACCGCGGAAAAAGCAGCACGGAGATCTACAAGGAGCTGATTGACCAGTATTATGCGCAGCCTCAGCTGGAAATTCCCGAAGCTCCTGTGTATGAGGGAAGCAGGTATGATGATTCCCTCCAGCAGATCATTGACCAGCTTACTAATCAGACCTACGAGGACTGGACAAAAGGCGACCAGTACGCCGCTTTGGCTGGCCGGTATGGGCAGAACGGCGAGATGGCAATGCGGGATGTTCTGGCGCAGATCAGTGCCCGCACAGGCGGCCTGGCGTCCTCCTATGCTCAGTCTGCCGCACAGCAGCAGTATAACGACTACATGGCCAAGCTGGAGGAAGCTGCCCGGCAGATGTACGATGCGGAGAGGTCCGAAGGACTGGACAATGCCCAGATGCTGGCCCAGCTGGCACAGCAGGACTATGCCCGCTATCAGGATGAGCTTGCCCAGTGGAATGCCGACCGCACTTTCTCCTGGAATCAGAGCCAGGCAGAGCGCGAATGGCAGTATCAGCAGAACCGGGATGCGATTGAGGACAGCAGGTATGATCAGGAGTATGCGGACAGCCAGAATCAGGCGGAACAGTCTGCGGCGCTGGAGAAGGCAGAAACCCTGGCGGCCTATGGCGACTTCTCCGGCTACAAGGCCCTTGGCTATACGGACGCCCAGATTAACCTTATGAAGGCGGCTTATCAGAGCCAGCTTGCCGCACAGCAGGCCTCCAAGAAGCCCTCTGGCAGTAGTGGCGGGGGCAGCAGCAAACCGAGGCTGACGGCTGCACAGACGGTTGAAGCTCTTGAAAAAGGCATCATGAACGATTCCACGCTGGCAGCCTATGAATATTACTTCGGGCAGCCGTATGACGATGGAAGTGAAAGCGAAACCACGCCGCAGACCTTTACCAACAGCAGCGGCGTAACCGCAACTCCTCTCGATTTCGAAACCATTAAGAATAACTCCGAGGCCGGGAACTACGGACGAAAATACGGTCTGGTGCTTGGCGAGATCCAGGCGAAATTCGCAAAGGGCGCAGACGCTGGGACGCTTGCTGATATTATCGACAAGGCTCTCAAAAACGGTGACATAAACGAAGCCGGTGCGGACACTCTTTTCCGAGCTTTGGGATATTAAGGAGGTCATATGAGTACGATTCAAGAGCGCCTTGCAAAGATGCGGGAAGATGGAATTAAACAGACCAAAAAATCTTCCGCAGTTACCCGGGTACAGAGCGGTCAGACTACAACGATCCAGGATCGCCTTGCAAAAATGCGGGAAGATGGCCTGAAGCAGACCGGGAAGCCTGCTTCTACCGCCCCTGCAAAGGAATATGACCTCTCTGGGGAGGCGTGGACCCGTTCCACGCCCTCCCAGGCAAAGCTGCCATCCGGTTATACATCCAGCCAGGAGAGAGAGCTGGCACAGCTGCGGAGGCAGAAGCAGCAGGCCCAGGTGGATCTGGACGCGGACGCCATGAACGAGATCGATGCGCGTATGAAGTCCATCCGTTCCGACGCCGGGAAACAGACCTTTGGAGACCGCGCCTCTGATACCTTCTCCTCCATGTTCAGCGGCAGCGCAGCATCTGCGGTGAACACCGCCGGGCTTGCTGTGAATCTTTTTCGTGATCCTGATTATAACCGGCGTCAGATCGCCTCTCTGGAAAAAGTCCTGTCCACCGGCAGAACAACGGACGGAAAGACGGTCACGCCTGGTATGCGTCAGCAGATCCAGGACAGCATTGACCGGATGAATGCGGAGATCTCCGAGTGGGAGAGCCAGGACAGCCTCACCAACCGCCTTTATCGCGTGGCCGACCGGATGCAGGATGAAAGCGCCGCTTATCAGCAGAGCGCAAAGAGCGGCCTCGGCAAAGTTGGGGGCATGGTTGTGGACGCCGCGACATCCATGGGGCAGTCTACCATCGACGGCCTGATCGGAGCAGCTACCGGCACCGGTATGCTCCCCTTTGTGGCCAGGGCCTTTGGCGGGGCAACTCAGGAGGCCCGCCGCGGCGGCGCCGACCTGGATCAGCAGATGCTGTACGGCTCCACAGAAGCGGCGAAAGAGTACATTTCTGAAAGGATTTTCGGCCTGACCCTGCCCCAGAAGCTGATTGGGAAAGCAGGCATCGGCGGGCTGGACGGTATCGTTGAGCGCAGTATTCGTAAAGCTGTCAGCAAAATCGAATCGGACTTCGGGCAGAAAGCTGTTGGCGGACTTCTCACCTGGGTCGCGTCCGGCGTTACGGAGGGCCTGGAGGAAGGCGCCGGAGATCTGATCGAGAATATTCTCATCAATCCGAATTTCAGAAGCTGGGACCCCGACACCCGCACAACGGAGGAAAAATTCTCCGATGCCTTTTACGATATGCTTGTTGGCGGTCTGTCCGGTCTGATGGGCGGTGTTACCAACCTTTCCTACGACAACAGCGAAGCGCGAGCCATGAGAAACAGCCGCCTGTCCGCATCCACTTCCGAAAACAGCCCTGTTTCTTCCAGAGGAAGCGTGTACGACGATTCCCGGGTCCGGCAGTCCGCTGACACCTCCCTGCCTCTGGATGTCTCACAGGCCACGGAAACGCCCAAATCCTCAGTCAAAGCAACGCCTTCCGTTTTGGAAACAGTTACTCCGAGTGCGGCGGTTTCTGCTCAGATCCAGAAGCGGAATGTACAGCAGGTGGCTGATTTTGCGCAGACTACCGGAAAGGCCATGTCCAGGGTCATGACCTCCATGTATAACCAGGACCAGGCACCGGAAGATTACACCGCCGGTATGATGAAAGCATACAGCATCGGAAAGTCCGGTGGAGCGCAGGAGGCGATTGCGGGAATCCGGGGCATCAATGACCTCCAGGCCCGTTCTGCCTATCTGGCCGGGCAGGCCGACGCGGAATCCGCCGCGGCGCCTGTTGCGGAAACAAAAGAAGCGGATTATACTGTAGAAAACAGCAATGGCCTTGCCTCCCTTTCCGAAAGCCTCAAAAGCTCCGGCAAGGTTGTCCAGGATGGGATACGGTATACTGTCAAGGAGACGGAATCCGGCTACTATACGAGGATTGACCAGGCGGATGGAACCGGTGGTTATGTGGAAAACGCGCGGGCGAATGCCTATAAGTCCGGTCCTTTTGCAACCCGCGAGGAGGCCGTCTCGGATCTGCTGGCCGTGGCAAGGAGCAGCTTCTATCCTGAAGAATCTGATTGGGTGGATTCCATTGACTGGAATGCGGTCGGTGCGGAGCTGGAACGCCGGAAAGCCACGGGCCAAAGCCCTGTAGACGAGATGCTTCGTCAGGCTGAAAGGATCGCCGAAAAGCAGTTCGGCACCAATAACGTGAAGGAGGACATTGAAAATGGCACAGAAGGCGTGGCAGAAGTATCTGACGAAGGAACAGTACGAGAAACTGGGGCCGGACGGCAGGATGCTGGCAGACTACTGGACGGAGTTCCTGCCGAAGATGTCCAAGCGGATGCACGCGGCGGGGACCTTGGTGCCGACGCTTCAGCAGAAAGCGGTGGAACTGGAGGACTATCACGTGGAGCTGCTTCAGAGCGGCCTGCGGGAGTACGAGGCTCTGGAGTTCATCAAGGAGCAGGTGTACAGTCTGCCGATGGAGGAGTAAGCGAATTCCGTGAGTTCGACGCAGATGGGAACCCTGTATACGCAACCAATCGAGAGGAAGCTGGTGTAGAGGCCTACGACCACCTGGCTATGAAGCAGGCACGGGCCGATGCAGACAAGAAGTACGGTATCGCCCCGGATGAGAGCCGTTCCCTGGCTGGATATACGCAGACTACGTTCTCTATGATGAACAGAAAGATGCTGGACGGTACGGTTGACCCCGTGAAAGACCAGCCCGTAGTAGACCGCGTTCTGGCCGCTCTGAAAAAGTTTCCTGCTTTTGAGGGCCAAACATACCGAAACCTGAAATTCAAAACCGAGGAACAGTACAACGACTTCCTCGAAAAGCACGCCGCCGGTAAAACCGTAACGCTTAAATCGTTCACGTCCACATCGAAGCGACCCAATGGCTACCCGCTGTTTGGGGATCGTGTGGTACACATGGTGATTTCCGGGAAAACCGGCGCGGACATTTCGGACACCTACGGTATTCCGCGGCAGCAGGAAGTAATCTTGCTCCCCGGAACGGAGATTGAGATCGCGTCCGTTACCACGGCCAACGACGGCCACCCACTTATTTACGCACAGGAGGTAGCAACACATGGAGTGGAAACAGATCATGGAAATGCACGATCCGCACAAGGCCCTGCTGGCAATCGTCGAAAAGATCGAAGCGGACGACCTGGGCCTGGTGGAGATGGAGGACAGAGTGGAGCAGTACGCAAATCTGCACGGGATCACGACGGACGAGATGGCGTTCTATCCGAACGGGGAGAGAGTGATCCAGCCCTAACTACCGAGGAAACCTCGGTACCTGCCACCACAGAGGAACAGATCGCCGAAAAGGCAGACCTGGGCAACCAGGAGCAGCCAAAGGGGCAGAACTATGTCATTCCCGCCAAGGGCGGCGCAAAGCTCCCCACCACCCCAAAGGCCAGATTCAAGGCGAATACGGACGCGATCAAGGCCCTGCGAACCATCATGGCGGAGGGCAGGCTTGCTACGCCCCAGGAGCAGGAGGCTCTTGCGAAGTACACCGGCTGGGGCGGCATTACGGACGCCTTCGACGAAAAGAAGGCTGACTGGGCCAAGGAGTACAAGCAGCTGAAAAATCTGCTTGACGATGGAGAATACAAGGCTGCCAGAGCGTCGATCCTGGATGCCTACTATACGGACCCTGCTGTTATCCAGGGCATGTACAACGGCCTTGCGGGCATCGGATTCAACGGGGGCCGTATGCTGGAACCCTCCGCCGGTGTCGGGCGCTTTATCGGCGCCATGCCGCAGGAGATGGCAGGCGGCGTCCAGTCCTGGACTGCTGTTGAGCTGGACAAGATCACCGGCAATATCGCCAAGTACCTCTATCCCAATGCAGATGTCCGCGTGCAGGGCTTTGAAGCTACCAAGATCCCCGACAACTACATGGATCTGGTGATCGGCAACGTTCCTTTCGGTAATGTCGCGGTTGCTGATAAGGCGTACCCCGCCAGCGTGACGAAATCCATCCACAACTATTTCATCGCCAAGAGCCTGGACAAGCTGCGCCCCGGCGGCGTGGCCTGCCTGATTACCAGCAGCGGCACGATGGACGCTGTTGGCGCTGACGCACGCGGCTACTTCATGAAGAAGGCCGATCTGATCGGCGCGATCCGGCTGCCTAATACCGCGTTTGAGGGGACCGGCACCGGCGTTGTCTCCGATATTCTGGTGTTCAAGAAGCGGGAACCCGGCACGGCCTACAAGGGTGAATCCTTCCTGGAAGTCACGCGCAAGCCATGGGAAGGGCCGAATATGTACGGCAGCTATGAGATCAACGAGTATTTTGCCAATCACCCAGAAATGGTCCTGGGAACCGCCGCATACGGCAAGGGCCAGTACGGACGCTCTGTTGTGACATACAATCCCCTGGGCACCAAGGCGTCCTTGCAGAAGCAGATTGAAAAGGCGTTTGGCAACATCAAGGTCCAGATGGAGTACCCCGCGCAGCGCACGCAGGAGGAGATCCGTGCAGAGATCAAAGCAGACGCTGTTAATGGAAAACAGGGCGCAATCGTCAGCAAAAACGGCAAGCTCTATAAGAACGACGGCGGCAAGCTGGTGGAGGCCTCCGAGTATAAGGGCGCTGATATTCAGCGCGTCGCTGCTCTTGTCGGCATCCGGGACGCCGCCAGGACCCTCCTTGATTTGCAGCTGGACGGCGGTGGAGAAAAGGCCATAGCCGCGGCCCGCAAGAAGCTGAACACCCTGTACGACGCCTTTGTGAAGGAAAACGGCATTCTGAACAGCCCCAGGAACAGGAAGCTGCTGTCCGGCAATGTGGACGCCCCCTTCATCCGCGCTCTGGAGAACTACGACAAGGACAGCGGAAAGGCCACGAAGGCCGCCATCTTCACGAAGAACACCGTTACGGCAGTCAGGACCGTCACCCATGCCGACACCGTTGAGGAGGCACTTACCGTCTCCATGAACGAGACCGGCGGCGTGGACGTGAACCGTATTGCCCAGCTGACCGGGCGGAGCGCGGACAGCGTCCGGGAGGATTTGCTGGAACGCGGCCTGGTTTTCAAGAACAGAAACGGCGACCTGGAATCCGCAGAGCTGTATCTTTCCGGCAATGTGCGGGCAAAGCTGCGGGACGCGGAGGCCCTGGCGGAGGGCGACAAGTCGTATGAGCGCAACATTGAAGCCCTGAAGAAGGTGATCCCTGCCGACATCCCCGGTGAGGAGATCAAGGTCCGCATCGGCGCCACCTGGGTACCGGATGCCGTGTACTCTGAGTTTGCCAGCGAAATGCTGGGCGGCGCGGGCGTGAGCTGGAAGAACGGGCGCCGCGTCCCTGCCATTCAGGTCCAGTATAACCGGCACGTGGGGAAATTCTTTGTGGAGGTCAACGACAGCTGGCTTCGCAACAGACCGGAGAATACCTCCAACTGGGGAACCAAGGATTACCCATTCATTGGCGGAAGAAACAGCATCCTGGAATCCGCACTGAACAATAAGACTGTTGCCGTATGGCGCAGCGTCGGCGAAACGCGTGTCCTGGATAAGCAGGCGACGGCGGCCGCACAGGAGAAGATGGAAACCGTTCTGGCGGAGTTCCAGCGCTGGCTGTGGTCCGATGAAACCCGGAAGAAGGATCTGAGCGGCCTCTATAACGATGTTTTCAACAACACCGTCACACCCAAATACGACGGCAGCCATCTAACCGTCAACGGCAGCAACCCAGATATGGAAATGCGCCCCCACCAGAAAAACGCGGTGCAGCGCATCATCAACAGCGGCGGCAACACGCTGCTGGCCCACCGGGTAGGCGCCGGAAAAACCTATGAAATGGCAGCTGCTGCCATGAAGCTGCGCCAGCTGGGCATCGTCAAGAAGCCCCTGATTATTGCCCCCAAAAACCTTGTCGCACAATGGGGAAACGAGTTCCTCTCCTACTTCCCCGCCGCGAAGATCCTCGTTCTGGAATCTACCGATTTCACGCCCACAAACCGCAAGCTGTTCGCAAACCGCATCGCCACCGGCGATTATGACGCGGTCATTATGAGCTATGAGCAGTTCGGCGCTGTTCCTATGAGCGTGGAAAATCAGGAGGAATTCTACCAGAGCCAGATCGACGCCCTGGAAATGGCGATTCTGGAAAGCAAGCGCGCGTCCGGCAAGGACCCGTCTATCCGGGACATGGAGCGCAGCAAGAAGTCCTTTGAAGCGAAGCTGAAAAAGCTGGGCGACAGCAAAAAGGACGTGGACAATATCGACTTCGAGCAGCTTGGCGTGGACGCCCTGTTCGTTGACGAGGCCCACAACTTCAAGAACCTGTTCTACACGACGAAGATGCAGGGTATTGCCGACCTTGGGAACAAGGAGGGCAGCCAGCGTGCCTTTGACCTCTACATGAAGGTCCGCTACCTCCAGAAACTGAACGGAGGGCGCGGCATCGTGTTCGCCACAGCTACGCCTGTTATGAACAGCGTGGTTGAGCTTTACACTATGCAGCGGTATTTGCAGGGTGATCTTCTGGACGCGAAGGGCCTTACCAACTTCGACGCCTGGGCAAACCAGTTCGGCGACGTTGTGACCATCCGCAAGATGAAAACCGGCGGCAACGGCTACGAGATCAAGCAGAGCCTTTCCAAGTACAAGAACCTGGGCGAAATGCAGCAGATGTTCCGCAGCTTTGCGGACGTGATCGTTGACGCGGCGGATCTTCCTTACCTGAAAATCCCCAAAATGAAAACTGGCAAGCGCATTGTCGTGGAGTGCGATCCCAGCCCGTTCCAGGAGCAGTTTATGGAGGAGCTGGGAAAGCGTGCCGAAGCTCTGCGCGGCGCCGGTAAGGGCGGCAGCGAGGATCACATCTTCAAGGTTTTCAATGACGGTAAAAAAATCAGCTACACCCAGCGCATGATCGACAGCAGCCTTCCCTACGAGGACGGCGGCAAGATCATGAAGTGTGTGGAAAACGTGTCCCGCATCTGGAACGAGAGCAAGGACATCAAGGGGACACAGCTGATCTTCTGCGACCAGGGAACCCCCGGCGGTGCAGAAGCGACGCGCGGCGCTGCCCTCTATGCGGACATCAAGAATCTGCTGGTTGGCGCCGGAATCCCGGAAAACCAGATTGCTTTCATCCACGACGCCACGACCGGCGAAGCAAAGAGCCGGCTGTTCAAGGACGTCAACGACGGCAAGGTGCGCGTGCTGCTTGGATCAACCTCCACAATGGGTGTTGGCATGAACGCTCAGAAACGCATTGTAGCCATGCACGAGCTGAACGCCCCGGACCGCCCCGGCGACCTGGAGCAGAACGAGGGCCGCGGCCTGCGCCAAGGCAATATGAACGACGAAGTAGCGGTCTATGCCTACGTCACGAAAAAGACCTTCGACAGCCGCCAATGGGACAACCTGAAGCGCAAGGCCACCTTCATTCACCAGGTTATGTCCGGCGAGTACAACGGGCGCGAGGCAGCCGGTGACGGCGATCTGGCATTGTCCGCCGCCGAAATCTCCGCGATTGCTTCTGACAACCCGCTTATCATGGAGCAGTTTGAGATCTCCGAGAAGATCAACAACCTGGAAATGCTGGAACGCGCCCACACAAAAGAGGTGCTGGACGCGAAGGAGCGCATCAAAAAGGCGGAGCGCGAGATCGCTACTGACGAGATCACGCTGAAACAGCTGAAAGCAGACCTTGCAAGCCGCCAGGACACCGCAGGTGACAAGTTCCAAATCATCGTAGGCGGTAAGACCTACACGGAGCGCAAGGCCGCAGGCGCAGCTATTATCGCAGCGGCAAAGAAGCATCTCAATCTGAACGCTGATACTGAGAGCAGCACGGAGATCGGCACATTCGCCGGATTCAAGCTGCTTGTCACCAGCAAAGGCGATATGCTCCTGCGCGGTGCCGGTCAGTATCGCGGTACCGTGAATATGGAGGACGCCACTGGCACCATTACCCGCTTGCAGAATGTGGCGGACCGAATCGAAACGATGATGAAGGCGACCGAGGCCAGAATCGCGGAGGACAAGTCTGCCATCAAGAAGCTGGAAAAGACTGCCGCCGCGCCCTTTGCAAAGGCCGGTGAGCTGATCGCCGCCAAGGTGCGGGAATCCGAGATCATGGCTGAATTGAACCCTCCCAGTGAGCAGGCGGTTTCCGCTGCCGAGGCAGAGGGCGACGTGGAGAATATGGTGGATGATGATATTGCCACCGACGCCGCTCCCCACCCGGAGCGCTGGCAGGCCTCCAGAGTTGGAGATCCTGGGAAGGCACCAAAGCCGCTTTCCGAGATTGTCGAGCAGATTCGCCACGACTTCGGGCTGAACATCACCCAGGGCCACATCAGAGGCGCTGGTGTTCGCGGCCAGTATGACCGGCAGAACAACGGCATCCGGGCCAGGATCGCAAACGACCTTCCCACCATCTCCCACGAGCTGGGACACGCTCTGAATGTGCGCTGGGACGTCCTTGGAAAAAGAGGCAGCAACCTGACTGACGCCATGCGGAAAGAGCTGGAAGGCGGCCTTTCTGACGAAATGAAGGCGAACTACCAGCCAAAGCAGTATCTCAGCGAAGGGTATGCCGAGTATATCCGAAAGTTCCTGCAAAACCGCGAGACGGCTGCCATTGACTACCCGGAGTTCACGAAGCACTTCCTGAACAGCCTTTCCACAAAGGACGCGGCGATCCTGGAACAGCTGGCGGACGAGATCAACGCTTATTATTCCCTGGACGCTGATACGGCCACCAGCTCTATCCGCCTGCGGGAGGAAGGAGCGCCGGACGCCCGCACATGGGGTGAGAAAATCAAGGCAAAGGCCAGCGTTTTGTATCAGGCCTGGGTGGACAGCAACCACGGAATCTGGGAGTTTGACAAGGCCACCGGCGCCAACACCTATAAGCTGGCGACCAATGCCGCGTACAGCGACGCCATTGCCGGTCAAATCATCACCGGAGACCTGACGGACGTCAACGGGCAGTATGTTGGACCCGGCCTGAAGGCCGCGCTGCACGGTTTGAACATGAACGACAAGCAGCAGTATAAGCTGTTCGGCGAGTACCTGACTGTGAAACACGGGCCAGAGCGCCTTGCGGAGGGTATGCGTATCTTTGCGGATGATCGGAAAAACAGCACGGCATGGATGCAGAACCGGCAGGCGCAGCTTGAACAGCAGTACCCGGAGTTCAAGGAAATTTCTGAAAGGCTGTACCAGTTCCAGGCGGACTTCCTGCAAACCTGGGGCGTTGATACCGGCCTTGTTTCCCAGCAATCCGCAGAGGAATGGGCGAAGCGCTGGAAGTTCTATGTCCCGTTCAACCGCGCCGTCAGCGAGGAGAAACGGGGCATCGGAGCAAAGCGCGGCTTTGCCAACCAGAACAGCACCATCAAGCAGGCGCGTGGCAGCGGCCTCGACATCGTTCATCCTGTGGATAATATCATCAATAACCTGGTTAAGATGGTGAATGCTGGCGTCCGAAACAATGTCATGCGCCGGATCACGGACGAAGCGGAACACCTGGGCGCCGACGCTGCTTTCCTCGAAAAAATTCCTACCCCGATGGTAAAGCGCGAGTTCGATATGACCGGCGTTAAGACGCAGCTCTCTGACTGGATCGAAGGCAGTACCATGAACCAGACGGACAAGGACCAGGCGACCGGCATCATCAGCAATCTGGACGACGTCCTTGCCCAGTACGGCAGAGGCAAGGCACACGGGGATGTGATTACCGTTTTGAAGGGCGGGCAGCAGGAGTTCTGGAAGATCAACGACCCGCTGATGCTTTCCTCCATCACCAATATGTCCCCCAAGAAGATGGACGGCATCCTGGATGCATACGCCGTCGTGAGCCGGTTCATGACCGGGAACATCACGGGCAACAACATCATCTGGTCCCTGTTCTCCAACTTCCCTCGGGATCTCGGAACCTTCTTCACCTATTCCAAGGTGAGGAACCCCGTCAAGGTGTTTGCCTCTATGGGAAGTGCCTACGTGAACCAGATCAAGGGCGACAATGCGGACCCACTCTTTAAGGAATACCTGGCAATGGGCGGCGGAAAGACCAGCGCATACACGGCGGATCGTGACCTTGCAAAAAAGGCCCGCAAGTCTCTTTCGGAGAAGAAGATCGACGTGAATCCCCTGGACTGGATCACCTTCGTCAGCGATACCGTGGAGCTTGGTCCCCGCTTTGCGACCTACAAGCTCATGCGGCAGACCGGCATGAATCCCCAGGAGGCCTTTTACGAGGCCTGCGACATCACGGTGAACTTCCGGCGCAGCGGTGACGTTTCCCGGCAGATCAACAAGGTGGTCCCGTTCTTCAACGCCAGCGTGCAGGGCCTCGACAAGTTCCGCCGCTGGATCACCGCAGCGGACGCACCGCAGGCGGACCGGGCAAAGACAGTCCGCAGCCGGATGATTGCCTATATCGCCGTCAGCGCCGCCCTTGCCGCCGTGTTCTACGGCATCAACAACGGCGACGATGACAAGGAAAAGGACTACCAGCAGCTCTCCAATTACACCAAGAACACCTACTGGAATATCCCCATCGGCGACGGCAAATACTTCGCTATCCCAAAGCCCCGCGAACTGGCGGTCCTCTCCTCCTTCTTCGAGACCTGCATGGAGTACGGCCTCGGCGGCAATGAACACGCATTCGACGAGTTCTATGAGTACGCGACGGACAACTTCCTGCCCAGCGTGGCGAGCGACATTGCACAGGCTCCCGTAAATGGCCCGCTGGAATCCGGCATGGGAGCAATCGGAAGTCTCGGCATTATCGGCGTTGTGGGATACCTGGGCGCCAACCGGGACTTCATGGGGAGGCCTATCGTTTCCTCCGGTTTGCAGAACCTGGAGCCGAAGGACCAGTACACGGAACGCACATCCAAGATCGCGTACTGGGTCGGGCAGGCATTCAACGTCAGCCCGCAGAGGGTGGACTACTTCTTCAACTCCACCCTGGGCGGATGGTGGAAAGCGCAAAAGGCCTTGTTTCCCGTCGGGAAAGAAAATGTGGACCTCACCCTGGGCGTGCAGAATACCTACATCAAGGACAACCAGTATTCCACCGATCTGGTGAACTGGCTGTACGATAAGGCGGACGCATCGAACCGGGCCAAAAACAGCGACCAGGAGGACATGGAGAAGGCCATCGAATACAAGATGGACAGCAATATGACCACGTTCTACTCCCGCTATTACAAGCTGGCGAAGTCCGCCGCGGAGACCACAAGCACCAGAGCGACCCGCCAGATCGTCCTGGATATGATCCTGGAATACCGGAAGTCCGCGGACACCGGCGCATCCACCAAGGCGCAGGACGCCGTTTGCGCTGTCTGTGATAAGGAGGGCAGCACAGAGTTCCTGCCCAGCGTGATGCAGAGTACCATCAAGGACGGCGACGGTACCCAGCACACCCTGTCCGATGTTCAGTATGTGGAGTACCAGACCGACTATCTTCGCATCTACTGGGAGAACGTGGAGCAGAATCTCTCTGGCTCGAAAACCGACGCGGAAAAGGCTGCTATCCTGAAATCTGCAAAGGAAGTGGCAAAGGAGCAGGCCACCAACCGGACGTTGAAGCGCATCGGCGCGGAGGCCACCAGTTTTCAGGAGAAGTACAAGAATGTCGGAACAAATGATGTGATCCAGTTCCAGGCACAGCTGGACCTTGCGGATGACGATGGCAGCCTTAAGCAGGATGAAGTCATCAACATCCTGCAAGCCATGATCCAGGAGGGCCTCTCCTATGATGACGCCTATCTCCTGTTCCACTCCAGGTATGACAGCGACAAGAATAACCCATGGCGGCGGTATAAGCCGTAATATAAAACCGGCAGGCATCACGCCTGCCGGTTTTCAATTTCTCTAAATATGAAAAAGTAACCGGCAAAGATTGAAACCGCGGAAAGAGTCTTTGATAGCATGCCGGCATAGCTGCAAAACCATACGTCTATCCATGATAGCGGAAAAACGAAAATTCCAAATACAAAAGCAAGTTCCTTTTTTATTTCGCTCTTCAAGCAAACGTCGTCTATTTCTTCGTGGAATACTATACGGTCTGATACTTCACATTCTGCAATTTCTCTTTTTCTGTTTCTGATCTTTACTGAAATGAACGCTATACGGACTATAGAAATAAAACAGACAATCGCAATTATTGCAACAGAAAAAGCATTCACTAAAAACCCTCCCCAAAAATCCCCTTCTCGGGGGTGAAATGTCCGCATGCTGTTTGCTATGCTGGAGCAAAGGTGGTGATACCGTGGATAAACTGCTATTACTTTCCGGAATTGCCGGAAGCGTCACCAGCATTTTTGCCTGCCTATGTCTTTTCGTGAAGCCTATTCGGAATAAGCTCCTGGGCCTGAACGACATCCGGGACGGGCAGAAGTGCCTTCTTCGTGGTGAGATGCTGCACACATATTACAAGCATCACGAAGAGAACCGCATCCGGCAGTATGAATATGAGAACTTTATCTATTCATACAAAGCCTATAAGGCCCTGGGCGGGAACTCGTTCATTGATAAGATATACCGCGAAGTCCAGACCTGGGAGGTATATACCTGATGAAACATGGGAAAAAGACGTCAAATCTGGTCTTGCTGATTATGGGCGTGTTCCTGTTTGCGTTCATCATCTGCATGATCGTCATTTTCTGCGAGAAAGGCAGCGTCCCGGACACCCTCATCCAGTGTGTCATGGGGGCTGGTGGCGTTGAGGCCGCCGCTCTCGCGTGGATCAAGGCAACCAAAGTCAAATCAGGAAGTATTTCCAAAACGGAAACAGTTGAAGAAAGTGAGGAAGAACCATGAAACAGTACATCGGAACAAAGATGATCGAGGCGGAGCCCTGCAAGGCGTGGAAGTCCACCAACGGCCACAGAATCGGTGAGGACGGCTACAAGGTCCGCTACGCCGACGGCTATGAGAGCTGGTCTCCCAAGGACGTCTTTGAGAAGGCGTATCTGCCCCTGACCGTGAATGACCGTCTGCGGACCGCCGCTCCCAGCATCAGCCAGGAGATGGTGGACGACTTCATCGTGGCCCGGGAGGTCACCACCATGGGCGACAAGTGCACCGTGGTCCATGCCGTCCTGCGGAACGGCTTCGAGATCGTGGAGAGCTCCGCCTGTGTCAGCGCGGAGAACTACGACGAGAAGCTGGGCGCGGACATCTGCATGAAGAAGATCAAGGACAAGGTGTGGTTCCTGCTGGGTTTCCTGCTCCAGACGGCGGTCAACGGGGTGGACGGCAGCGGCAACCAGGGAGAGACGCCTGTCAAAAATTCCATGTCCTTCGGACAGGCCATCGAGGCCATGCGCCGGGGCGCTAAAGTGCGGCGCCGGGGCTGGAATGGGAAGAACCAGCACATTGAGCTGGCGTCCGCCATCAGCTATGTGAACCCGGATGGTTCCGTGGTCAATGCTGAGCATGATGCTATCGGCAACAAGGCCATTGCGTTCTGCGGGACCTCCGGCGTCCAGATGGGCTGGCTTGCCAGTCAGGCGGATATGCTGGCGGATGACTGGGAGATCGTGGAGTAAGAAAGGAGCAAAACAATGAATGACATTATCCGTAAACTGACCAGCCGGAAGTTTCTGCTGGCCCTGGTTGGCGTAGCATCCGGCCTCGCGCTGGCCTTCGGCGTGGACGGAAACGAGATCACCCAGATGGTTTCCGCCGTCGGCGGTATCATCGCCGCAGCCGGCAGCGCGATCGCTTACATCAATGCCGAAGCGAAGGTGGACGCCGCAGCTGCCGGAAAGGGGAATCCCGATGAAAACGCTGGTACCTAAGACCCGCGATGCTGTTCTTGCCATCGCGGCGTGGCAGATCGGCGTGACGGAATCCCCCGCCGGGTCCAACCGGCAGAAGTACGGCCTTACCGCCGGTCAAAATGGCGTACCTTGGTGTCTGTGGTTCGTCTGGTGGGTGTTCCGCGAGGCTGGCTTCTCTTTGTACAAGACCGGCAGCTGCA
This sequence comes from uncultured Clostridia bacterium, assembly GCA_945949735.1. Lineage (GTDB taxonomy): Bacteria > Bacillota > Clostridia > Oscillospirales > Oscillospiraceae > Faecousia. The sequence goes on from CAMFFO010000004.1 coordinate 42,575, forward strand.
CCACCCTGGCGAACCGGTACAAGGCAGCTGGCCAGTGGGTCGCATCCGGCTTCAAACCCGGGGACATCCTCATGTTCGATTTCTCCGGGAAGAAGTCTAAGACAGAACACACCGGAATCCTCGAATCCATCGACAAGGACGGCAACCTCATCACCATTGAGGGCAATACCGGAACCGGAAACGACGCCAACGGCGGGACCGTCATGCGTCGGACCAGGAGCCCGAAGTATGTCACCGGAGCTTGCCGACCTGGGTACAACATGTAATTATTTCAAGGTTTAATCATCTTTTTTATAAGAATACCACCGTATCATGGTATCGTCAATATGCGAATCATGATTAAAAAGGCGGTGGCTGCGTGCGTGTTTATCCAATGGACCGCGAACGGTTCAATCTGTGCGGTTCCCGTGTGAAGGAAGCCAGGCAGCGTTCCGGAATGAGCCAGGATGCTTTATCCATCAAGCTACAGCTTCTTGGACTTCAAATCGGACAAATGGCAATCAGCAGAATGGAAACCGGAAAGAGAATCGTGCCGGACTTTGAACTCCCCGTTCTTGCCGAAGCGCTCGGCGTCAGCGTGGACTGGCTCCTCGGTATAGAATAATCCCCCCTGCTTACTTTGCAGGGGGGATTTCATGTATTCCGACTTTACAAAGCGGCGCCGCATCGCTATGATTTAATCATCTAATACATAATCGGGAGGAATCCTCAATGCGCCTGAGCTGGAATGATATGCTGACCATTGAAAAAATGCTGAAGCAGGGATACAAGGCCCCTGCTATCGCCAGGAAGATCGGAT